>CAYJIN010000033.1:0-22316 GCA_964370245.1 uncultured Desulfovibrionaceae bacterium | reverse complement strand
CTCTTGCAACAATGTGCGCAATGCCAACAACAGCTTTTTCAGCAACAAATCCAGCAGGAAGCACAGTTGCTGGTATGGAAGCAACTGCCGCTGACCCAGTCCTTGAAAACTACGGCACAATCTTGGATGGTGCTAGCTATACGGACTTATGGGGGACTACCAGATGGGTTGGCATGTATGGTGACTCGACTACTAATGCAAGTTATAATTTTACTAATATTGGTGGCATCACCATTAATAAGCCTAGTACTGATGAAGTTTACGGCATGCTTACCAGTTCTCTTAACGGCAACCATAAGCTCACCAATAGCGGAACTATTACCGTTAACGGTAATAATACTGTTTACGGCATGAATGCCGTTGCTGGACAGAATGGCTCCCACAGCCTTAGCAATAGTGGAACTATTGGCGTTAGCGGTACTATTAATGCTAACGGCATGCGTGCCGTTGCTGGACAGAATGGCTCCCATAGCCTTAGCAATAGTGGAACTATTGGCGTTAGCGGTATTGATAGTGTTTCCGGCATGTATGCCCAAACTATACTGCAGTCCGGCAACCATAAGCTCACCAATAGCGGAACTATTACCGTTAACGGTAATACTCTAGTTTATGGCATGTATGCCATTTCTCCTAACGGAAGCCATAGCCTCACCAATAGTGGCACTATAACCGTTAACGGTACTAGTGGAAATACTGTCTCCGGCATGAATGCCACTTCTAATAACGGAAACCATAGCCTCACCAATAGCGGTATTATAACCGTTAGCGGTAGTGGTTTTCTTGTAGGCATGTATGTTCAGGGGACTGGCACACCTAATCTCTCTAACACAGGTTTTATCTCTGCTACTGCCACTACTGGCTTTGCCTTTGAAGCCTTTGAAGCCTATGGAGCTCATAGCTACAATATTGGCACTTGGGCAACTACCTTACGTACTTGGTCTGCCAATGATATTGTTTTTGGTGGTGAGGGGAGTGTAAACCTTGCCAATTCTAACCTTATCTTTCGCCCACAAGTTACGGCTGCTGGTGTGGAGTTAGGTGTAGATTATGCTTTGAATAATTTAGTGGTTATGAGAGGATCGGCTGTGGACGTCGCACTAAGTGATATAGGCAGTATAAAAGCAGAAGTGCCTTTCCTAAAAGCTGTGGTTACAGGCGGTAGCACTACAAGTTCTGCTTTTGTTCGCCTTGAAGGTAATGTAAGTGATGAAACTCTTCCAGTAGGCAGTATTAGCTTTGCAAACCTCAATACAGTTCTTACACAAACAGGTAATGTTACAAAAGCCTTGAGCGATTTAAACAATTTCTTCAATCTGCCAAGTGGTTTAAATATGGGTTCTGAAATGGCAGATGAAAACAAGTGGCTTTCCTTTGGCAAGCTTTACGGAAGCGTGGGTGATAATAATAAATATAGCCTCAATTCAAAAAGTGCAGGTATAACTGCTGGCGCAAGCTATGCATTTAACAATGCTTTTTCAGCTGGTTTCCACTTCGATTATAATTATAGCGAAAACGAAAGCGACTATATAAACAATGATGCAAATTCACTTGCGCTTGGTTTACACAGCAATTATTTTGTAAATCCAAATTGGTTTGTGGGCGGTCAGCTTACAGGTTCTTATTCAATGAATGATGTTGAATATAATGCAACAAGCTATTTATCAGCAGAAGATGATTATGATTCATACGCTTTATTTGCCCGTGTAAACACTGGTTATCATTTTGCTATCAATAATGAAAATGTTATCACACCTGAAATTGGTTTATCCTACCTTTACACAAATTCAGATGATTATGATTTTAATTTTGCAAATCTTCCTATGTATAACATGGCAATAAATAATGATAATTATTCTGCTTTATATGCTGATTTCATGCTCACATGGAAAGGCAATTATGTGCAAGAAAAAAGCACACTTGTGCCAAGCCTTGGCCTTGGTGTTCGCCAAAATCTTACAGGAAGCGATGTTGATTCAGCTGTAAATGTTTTAGGTTCACGCTTTGAAACCACAGCAAATTCTGATGACACAACTTTCTTAGCAAATGCTGGCCTTGAATGGCAAAGAGAAACTTTCACTTTCGGTGCTTACTATGACGGTGAATATGGTTCTGAACAACAAAACCATACAGGTAGCTTGAAATTGACTTATAAATTCTAAGAAATTTATTTGAAATAACTAAATAAAAACATAAACATAAAGAAACCCTCATTCCTCTGCTTTCTGCAGAGGTTTGAGGGCTTTTTTATGGGTAAAAATAAAGCTTGTGGGCTATCTATCACCTTCAAACAAAAATCTTCTTTATTTTTGTTTTGCTAATGTATCAATGGCAGCTTTTATGATATTCCAAGCTAATTCTTGCTGATTTGCTGATAAATTTTCAAGTTGTTTCGCAATGGATAAAGCTTTTTCAGGAGATTTTGATGATGCGTCAATAACTAATAAAGCTACCGAGCACCCCAAGCATTTCGCAATTTGTTCAAGCCTCTTTATTGTTGGTGTTGATACACCTCTTTCAATACGGCTTAGTGAATCTTGTGCAATTTCAAGCTGTGAAGCCAATTCTTTCTGGCTAAGGCCAAGTTTTTTTCTTTGCTCAGCAATATTATTACCAATAATTTTAGTAAGTTGACAGTCAGCCATACAATTGCTCCTGATTAGATTTTGCAAATAAGAATAACTTATTTTCATAATCATGGCACTTACATTTATTAGATATAATATATCTTAATCTAGACTTAAAACGATGAATGATTATTTGTAAATTATAAACTCAATTTGAGCGAACTGAAATTTCTAACCTAAAATTAGAGGGGTAAGTTATGTCAATTACTGAAAACCAAATTATTATTGAAAAAGAAAAAGCAACCAAAGAAGTGGCTGAAGTTTTAGTGAAATTGGAAAAAGACTATCCTGGTGTTACTGAAGGAGTTGCAACGGCTGTTGGTGCGGCAGCGGGTGGAGCTGGTTCATTGGCCGCTCTTATTTTTGGTGGAAAAGTTGTTGGATTGTCCGCCGCGGGGATAACATCGGGTTTATCCGCTGCTGGTGCATTAGTTGGTGGAAGCATGGTTGTTGGTATTGGTGTTCTAGCTGCTCCTGTGGCTATACTTGGCGTTGCAGGTTATGCATTAGCAAAAAAACGTAAAAGCGCTAAATTAGCAACTGCACTTTCAACAGCTATTGAAAAACTAACCACAATTCTACTTCGTCTACAAGAAAATGCTGAATATTATAAAGATGAAATTGCAGAAATCAAAGCAACTATAAAGGTTTTGAACTCAAAAAATGCTTAGAAAGGGCAAGCTATGCCATATCAAGATGAAATAAAAGCCATAAAGCTTCTTCAAGATAAAGCGAAGAAAATTGATGAAAGCCATAAGCAAATTAGCTCTGATATTGATGAGCTCAAAGCTTTATTGAAAAGTCATTCTGCTTCACTTGATGAAAGTGATTTTCTTGAAATTGAAGAAGAAAAAGAAAGGCTTATTATAGAATTATCAGAAGATAAACCCTTAGAAAAAATAAATATTTTATCCATTTATTCTGAAGCTAATGAAAAATATGATAAAGTTTCATTAGATGATATTCTTTCAGTTGAAGATTTTGAAGTAGCAGAAAGAAAATATAATCAATATGTTATTGAATTCAATAAAAAATATTCACTCGATGCATGGGATTATGCGATTGCTACTTCCTGTGGGCTTTTTGCTGGCATGCTTGATATTTTCTTTGTTTCTGCACCACCAAAGCCTACAACTGCTTTTGATAAGAAAGTAAACGGAACATTCAATCGTTGGGTACAAGATGCCTTCAATAAAGTAATTCCACCTGATTTGAGTAAAACTCTCAGCCTTGGCAATACTATCGGATCAGCAGATGCTTCAACGGGAAGTGCCTTTGTAGATAAAGTAAAAGGTATAAATCCTTATAATCATCGCCTAAAAGCACTTTCGCATGATCCAATTTTAGGTTTTATTTTTGGCATTGTTGATATGATGAACGGAACTTGTACTGTAGTCAATGATGGTAAAATTCAAGTTTTAGACACAATTAGAGGTCCAATGCCTGATGAAAGCATGATGCGACGAATAGGCAGAATGTTTGGACATCTTCTCTCTGATGTAAATGCACCATCCGCAAGTGGAAATCGTGGAATGGGCTTACCTGCTCCTTTTATGGGGCTTTTACGAATGTTTGACAATGTTCCTTTTGGAAGCTCTACCTTTGGTAAGCAAATCGAATACATGTATGTAAACGGTTATGATTTCAGACAATTTGTCGTCACAAGTATACCTATGACAATCATGGAAGTTATGCTTCGGGTATTTTATACTATCAAACAAATGAAAGTTTATGATGAACCTTTTGGTGAAACTATTCTTGACACTATGCCTTTGAACCTAAACCCTAAATTTCGTATAATGCTTGCTTTAGCTTATGGTACTTCTTCTGCTATAAATGCTGGAAAAGTATATGTTACTGGCAATATTCTCAATGCGAATTACGCTTCATGGATGGGCTTTGCGTGGAATAGTTTCCACTCTCTAAAGTGGGCTTTATGGGATAAGCAAAATAAACTTTGGGATGGAATTTTAGAAAACGAAGTCGCTGAAATTGAAAAACTTGTTATAAAAATGGAAGAAATTGAAGCACGAGCACGAACTTTACCTGTGCGATAATATAGGAGAATTGTTATGCCTAATAAACCGAAATGCCCCTATTGTAACTCAACTGATTTTGTTGAACAAAAATCAACTGCTGAAAGTATAGGCTTACTCACTGGTGTGGCTAGTGGTGCTGCCACTGCTGGCTTAGGAACAAAAAGCGGAATGATTGTTGGTGCAACAATAGGAAGCGTCATACCAGGACCAGGCACAGCTGTTGGTGCAGGGCTTGGTGCTGTGGTTGGAGCCGCTAGCGGTGCTTTTGTTGGCAAAGAAGTTGGCAAAAAAGTCGATAAATGGCGTGGAAAGTATCGCTGTAAGAAGTGTGATAACGACTTTGAAATTTAGTACTGTAAAATGGCATAGTCTATATTCTATTATATTTATAGCCGCTAAAGTAGCGGCTATAAACTTGTTATAATTGCACAGAAACTAAAAATAATTCCTACTCAACGTCGTCAATGTAATTGTCTTCTTCACCAGAGTCAAAAACAAGTACCAAATCATCACTTAGATCAGCGCTAGTTATTTCAATAGTTCTACCATCTTCTGTTGTTACTGAAGCAACATAAAATTTATCCATGCCCCCTTCATCGGCATTAGGACTTTCTAAGTCAACAAACTTTCCACCCTCTTCATTAGGAACAACCAGGTAATCTGGTGTTTCGTCATATGCTTCTTCATCTATTTCAATCATTTTTCCAGCTTCTTCATCTGGAAGTTTACCAACAAAACGTGCTTGCATTTCTATCTACTTCCTCAACTAAATTTTCAATTATGTTAATTTAGTCACTAACAAGGATACGTCAAGTGGCTGGTGAAAATATTTTTTCATTAGGCTAAACTTGTTTCATATTCATCAATTTGCTTTAGACGATTTACAATAGCTTCAACAATCTGTTCAAAAGGCATATCTTCAAGATGAAACTGAAACCCTCTGTATTTATTATTACTTTCTTCCCAGTGTTCTATGCTGTCAAAATCAGGTACAATAGAATCAATTTGAGCGAAGTGTTCTGGATTTCTTGCTCTAAAATAAAAGTTAATACTAAATTTACTATTTGTGTTATCATTGTGGTATAACACTACATCAGAATCACTTTGCCATCTTTCTAAATAGAACCTCATTGCAGGGTAACCACTCCAATTATGTAGACGAATACCAACTCCACAATCAAAATATTGAGAAAGTGCTCTTTGAACTTTTTGTTGAAATTCATTAACAGCACTATTTTTTAATTTTTCAATTGCAACAATATCAACGATATTATCAAAAACAAAGTTGATATTTTCATTTTCTAAAGTAGGTTGCACCATAAAGCTCTCCATGTGTAGAATAAATTCTCTAAGTAAAAGAATCCATTTATTAAACGGTTGTGAAAGAAAGTGTTCGCTAAGCTTATTCTTCATTGATATTAGCAAGCTTTGATAGGATATACCATACCAGTTTGATTTAACACTTGTCCCATTTGGTGATAGAACAATATAAAGTTTTTGCTTAGTGTTGTAGTATTTTTCAGCATGAGCTTCATACTCTGTAAAAGGATTATTCTGCTGATGGTATATTTTGTTTTCAAGAAGAATAACCCAATCAGCTCCATTGAGCAGTAGGTCTATTCTTTTTCCTAAAGGAGTGCGAACTTCGCGTTCAGGTGGTGTTATCAATTTTGCATCGTTAGACGAATCAAAAGCTTCTGCTGGTAGGCATTCAATCAATGCTTCAAGAACAAGTGAGCCTAGTCCATGAGAACCTTGAGTATCACAAAAATAAGCAAGAATATCAGTTGTAGGATTTTCGTAATAGCCCCTACTGCCAATTGCAAAAATGTTTGGTTCAGCTATTTTTATTTCTGGTAGTGCTTTTAACTTGGCCAAAAGTGCTTGAAATTTTTCTATGCCCATCGTTTACCTTTATAAAGTAATATGTTAACTAATTATACTTACAAAGCTCCGCTTACAATAAATTTGTGAGCGATATAAGTTTGTGAAATCCTGTCATATTCATCATAAATTTCTTTTCGTGTTATAGATGACATAAGGTTTGCCTCATCCTTTTTATTTGCATCATAATTCATGCTATGCCCGAATTTAATGCCACCTTTTTCTGTAATAATATATCTATTATGCATATCAAACTGATTGTTTAGTAGAATAAATTCAATACTAATTCCTTGTGGGATTATTCGTTCTAAATTATTGAGCTCTTGCAATCGATGAGATACGCTTTCACCTTTTGGTGCTTCTTTCATGAAATATCTAATTTGTATAGGTTTACCTGCAAAATTTTGTAGGATGGCAGTCAGCACATCCGAGTGTGAAGATTTATAAAAATATGGATCTATAATCATTATATCACTTGAATTTTTTATGAGCAAGTCTGTTGTTTTAGCATATTCAGTTGGTACTTTACTAATTCTAATTTCATGTGGAATTATACATTTAGGGTTTGCTTCATGACATACACTATAGACCGTAATGATATCTTGATGAGATACAGGATTATTTGTTGCAATGATAGCATGAAATGGATGATTTGTATGAGCTTCAACTGCAGCATCAAGCCATTGTTTTGAACTGTTGTAATTTCTACCACTTTTTATAGAAATATTTTTAAGTAAATCTTCAGCACGCTTTTTCTCAATAGTTGTTACATGAGAAGATAAATCAGACAACACTTCTTTTTTCCATTTACTAGGAAAAGCTGAAACTAGTAGCCCTTTATCAAAGCCAAATTTTTCAATTACTTGATGAAATGTTCTGTAATCTCTCGTAATGCTTGAAGGTTCAATAGCAAATTCATAGTGCATTAGAAAAGCTCCTCCCCACGTTCATCAAAAAATCCATCTGGCCATTGAGTTGCAAAATCGCCATCATCAGTAACAGGTAATTTTTTAAAGAGGGTTTTCCCGTCAGAGTCAGGGTAGATATAATTTACTGCTATATCTTCTTTTGTAAAAGGCGGAAAGCCTTCTGGTAATTCATTTTCATTATTTTCTCTAATTCTTCTTAGTAGGCGAAGCATAAGATGCTCACTGTGGGTTTCGATAAGAAATAGAGGATTTTTATCACTTTTTGCTGATTCAATAATTACATCACCTAAATTTACTTGAAGCTTAGGGTGAATGTGAAGTTCTGGTTGTTCAATAGCGATAAAAGCGTTTTTTTGTGCAAATTCCATTGCGGCAATAAAAGGAATAATTTGTGATACACCAAGCCCCATGTCGTGGGGTTCAGTGATTACTTTAGTTGTAGTGTGTTTTAAGTATATTTGTTGTTCAGTGGTAATAGGGATAAAGGCTCGCAATCTATCGAGAAAGTTACTCGTTTCATTTTTATTATCTAAGAGTTCCATGAAGTTTTTGAAATCTTGAAAAAGTTCATTTTCTTCTGAGAAGTGTTCTTCAAAAAACTTATCTAAAGTTTCTAAAAATGTGTCTTTTGCAAATTCTTCAAATAAATTTATTTTTTCAGGGAATATTTCACTTACTGTAGTGTCATTACCTACTTTGAAAAATTGAAGGAATCCTTTTCTAATAAGTGAATAAAAAGAGTCTAAAATTTCTTTATCAAATTCTTGAAGGTTTGAACCCGCAGCAAAAATTGTCTGTTGAATTTCCTCAAAATCAACTTTGGGACGAAGAAAAATTGAATAATTTAATCCTAATTTTTCAAGCTTTGAGTCTATTGAAGAATTTTTTTCACTTTTTGCAGTTAGGATAGCATCCCATGCAGCAAGTCCATCTGCCCAGCGGCTATGGGTAATCCGTTGTGGTACCTGCATACCTCTTGGAGGAACTTCGCGCATTGGACCAATATAAAGTAATCTGTCAAGAAAATCTCCTGCCATCTTACCCGTCATGCTAATAAACTGTGAAAAAATTTCGTTGCATTGAAATTGGTAGTTTTCATAAAATTCTTCAATTGTTCTCAAGTCATCTAAATGGTGAGTAAAGTTAAACTCAAGAAATTTTCCCCATTCAAAGAGGCTTCTATTTTCTAGCGTGCAACTTATATGAAAAAAATCTTGGTCTGAATCATAGTAGAGATTCTGGTCAGCAAGTAAAGAACCCACGTCAGTAAATTGAAGAAGCATTGGTGGAATAGTATCAGCAAGTTCTTCAACCAGTGTACTACTGCTAGTTACTTCAAATAAATGTATGTTAGCAAATTCAATAAAATTCCCCCATACGTCTTTAGAAATAAACGGTTGTGGCCTACATGAGTCATTATAAACAAATGTATCATTACCATTACCACTTGGCGTAAGAGTTAAATTGGTAAAAAGAGAGTTATTTAAGTAGATGCTATAGCTAGACACCTTTGGAGCATTACTTCTAAAATTCCACTTGATTGAAAATTCTAAAGCAAATGATTCAATATCAGAGGCTATTGCGTCAACTTCTGGGATATCATCTTTTTCTTTGTTTAAATATTTTCCAATATTTGTATTTGGAAGACCATAAACCTCATCAAAATCAAGCTTTATATTTACAATTTTATTAATATCATGTCTATGTACATAATCTTTAAAAGAGCCTAAATTAAAAGATTTGCCATATTTGTCCATTCTATCAAAATCTGGCTTTGGTTCACAAAAAACTTCACGGGCTAAGTGTAGTGCTTGAATAATTGTGCTTTTACCTGCATTGTTAGGGCCAAAAAGTAGAGTGATGGGAGCGAAATCAATAGTTACGCCTTCTTCATCAATGCCTTTAAAGTTTTTTATAGTAATGGATTTTAGTTTCATGCTTATCCTCTTATTAATTATGTATATCTAAATCATCAAGCAATAACCCATGCAGGTTGTTTTGCATTTCAATAATTCTATTTTCAATTTTTTCAACTGGTAATGGATTGACGGAGTTTTTTTGTTCGTGTATGAAAACAACAATTTCAGCAATTGCTTCTCTGATGTGATAGGGCGCAAAAAGACTTATAGCAGTTAAGGAATCAAGAAAAATAGTAAGAGAGGCTACAGTGTTTGTTTTGGTATCAATCCATGTTCGAACAAGCTTATAAGCTTCAATTTTATTTTGATAAAGCCTTTCTTCTTTACGTGTTATTTCACTTCTTTCCCACTCTTCTTTGCGCATTTTTCTTTCGTGATTGTTACGAAGAAACGCAACAACTAAAGTAATTAAAGAACCCGCAAGTCCACCAGCAAGAGCTATAGCAACTGGCGAATGAAGAACCATTTGCCAAAAATCGTAATTTTCTGTTGTCATAGTTGTGTTGTACCCAATTTATTTTAATATGTTTTCTTCGTTTTCATAATCTTTATCTCGCAAGCCTGCCTTATATCTATAAACGGCTAGTATAGGAGCATAGTGGTCGTTTTTATTAATAGCTTTAATAGAATCAATGAAAAATTCTTCATTAAATTTGAAAGAAAATAACTTTAATAATTCCTGCCCTGAGCTTGTAATTGGGTATGCGTTTAGCTCCAGTTTATTTCTTTGTGCAAACTTGTAAGAGCGAGGGTCGTGAGGGACGACTTCTTCAAAAGGTGGAAGTTTACAGAGAAGAGAATAATTTCCAAGAACAAAATAACTTTCAGTAAAACTAATAGATTTAATCTCTGAAACTACTAGTCCAATTTCATTAAGCTTTAAAAAATCATTAACTGAAAAATTACCTTTATTATATATTTCTATTGTAAGTATGCAAGTAGTATTCCCTTGGACAATAATATAAGGTGCGATTTTTTGAAAAAGTTCAGCCTCTTCTTTTGATAAATTCCTTAAAATGTCGAGTGTACGTAAAGAGAAAGAACCTTTTTTCTCTATTTCCCCTGCTAAAATTTTTGCCCAAAGTTTTTGAGTATCTTCATCGTCTACCTCGCTTGCTCCTTCAAAGAATCTTTTAGCCCATTTTTTATCGACAGGTTCTTTAGAGAAGTCTTGAACATCAGTTATCATCTCAGCTGTTAACAAGATAATACTTTCAATGTTTTGTTGTTTTTCAGTTTCTTGATATAAAATTCTTTGCTGCATTCTTTTAAACCGAGCTTCTTCGGAGACTTGAGCAATTGCATAATTTTCATCATTATAGCTTATAGATAAATCAGAGTTTTTTCGATATGCTTCCGCTGCTATTTCTATAGCTTTTGCCTTAGCTTTTGCCATAAATATAAGGTTAATTGGTTCGTAAGCGGTGCCAATTCCTGCCTGGATAAAGTCAATTAATTTTACACCTACTTTTCCTAAACCGAAAATATCTGAAATTTCTATCATACTAACCTCGTTGAAGCACACTTTTACTATTTCCTTCACTATCACCCAAAAAACTCTTGTTGTAAAGCGCTAAACAATGTCTCAGCTTCATTGAGTTGTATTTGCATTTTTTCTTTAGTTTTTTCAACTTGTTCTATTATCTGAACAAATTTATTTTGAAGGTCTGAAGGAGGACAACATATAAAAAACTCTTTTATCTGATTTAAATGTAAATCTGGTACACCGATTCCTTTTATTTTTTTGTCTGCTTGTCTCTTGATGTATGGCATTCCCATAGAAAAAGAGAGAAATTTAGAATTGATTTCATGATGTTTAGGTTTTATTAGAGCAACACTTACATATAGACAAAACTCATCATCAATATCAACATAAGCAGGAATTCCATATGTGGCACCAACTTTTGTATAGAGTATATCACCTTTTTCTGGTTTTGTTCGAGCAGTCATTTTTAAAAAATCTTCATGCGAAACACATTTACAATTTTTAAAGTCAACAAAACCTTTAGTGATATTAACGACAGAAATAAATGGCATTCCTTCTTCAGTATAGTTAGGTTTTGCATGCACTCCATCAGTAATTTTATAACTTAAATCACCTAATTTTTTCATATCCCACCCCATTGGATTAGTAACAGGGTCGCCAAACATTTCAAGAAATACGCTTTTTATATAATCGTCAGCAAGCTGTAAACTTTCTTTTCTTTTTTGAATAATGAGGTTTGCTTGGTCGAGAATATTGGCGATGCGCTCTTGCTCATTATAGTCGTGGGTTGCAATATCTTTTTCTTTAAGCCACTTATAATGTCTGTTGTAACCAGTATTAGGAATGTCTAAGTTTTTTATTAGGTAATAAAGATATTTTATATTGTTTTGTTTATCTTTACTCGCTAAAATCTTTGCTCCATCAGCACCTAAAAAGAAAGGAGTATCTGTATACTTAATTATTCGGGTATGATCACCAAAAATAATCGTAGGAACTGATGTATAGATTTTTTCATTATTATTTGTATAACCAGCAACATGAGCTTGCCCTTGGTCAATAATAGGGTATTTTCCTTTTTCCAAGTAGTCTTTCTTTTGAATTTTAAGTGCATTTCTTGTGTCATCACAAAAAATACTTTCAAAGGGCATAGGTTTGTTTTTACACATTTAAACCATCTCCTTAAGTTTTTGCATTGCATCGGAGATTTCATTTTCCATTTTTTCCATACGGCTCAAAATAACTTGTGGAGCATCATACTCAACAGCTTCATAATGTTCTTCTTTATATTTATTTATGCTTAAGTCATAGTTGTTTTTACGTATTTCTTCTGCGTTCACATAAAAAGCTTTGGCTTTACGGTCAGAACCATCAAAAGACTTTGCTTTATGCGCTTGCCAAGTTGTAATAAGGTTAGGTAAGTCATTTTCTTTTGTTGGCATACGTTTATCGTCAAGGCTATAGCCATCAGCAGTAACATTATAGAAGAAAATATCTTCACTTTTACCACCTTTTGTGAAGAATAAAATTGCAGTGCTAACACCAGCATAAGGCTTGAACACACCAGATGGAAGCGAAATAACTGCATCAAGTTGGTTTTCATCAAGTAAAAGAGAACGTAAGGCTATATGCGCTTTTGAAGAACCAAAAAGAACGCCATCAGGAACAATAACAGCGCAACGACCACCAAGTTTTAGCATGTCCCACATACGCACCAAGAAAAGAAGTTCTGTTTTTGTGCTTTTCACTTTTTTGAGCAATTCTGTTGCAATGCTATCAACATCAAGATTACCTTTGAATGGAGGGTTAGCAAGAATTATATCAAAATAATCTTTTGCTTCTTTAGCATAATTTTGTCTAAAACTATCAGCAAGTGTGTCTTGATAGTGAATAGTTTGCCCTGTGATGCCGTGAAGCATCATGTTCATTGCTGAAACACGCAACATAGTCAAATCAAAATCAAAACCATAAAACATATTGTTATTGATATGCGCCTCGTAAGGGGTGAGCATATCGCCGACATACACATTTTTACCGCTATCATTTTTATAAATCATTTCAGGGGTGGTGTGTTTTTTACGCAAATATTCCATTGATTTCACTAAAAAACCTGCTGTTCCACAAGCTGGGTCGGCAATAGTGTCTGTTGGCTGTGGTTCAAGCATTTCAACCATACATTCTTGAATATGGCGAGGGGTTCTAAATTGCCCGTTAATTCCTGCGGTGCTCAATTTAGAAAGAAGATATTCGTATAAATCGCCCTTGCTATCGCTATCATCGAGCGGAAGTTCGTCAATAAATGAAATGGCAGATTTTAGAAGACTTGGTTTTACAATAAGAAGCTGGGCATCTTTCATAAAAGACATAATGCCTAACTTATTTTCATTTTGTGAAGAAGAATTTCCAAGACTTCTTAAAAATGGAAAAACTTTATCACGCATGAGGTTTAGCAGCTCATCGCCACCTAAATGTTTGAAATAACTCCAGCGCAAATCTTGACTGTCTTTGTTGAAAAATTGTGAAATGTAAGCTTTCTCTAGTCGTTTACTTACTCTTTCATTTTGAATTTCAGCATCATCAAGCATACGACAAAAGAAAAGATAATTTATTTGCTCTATAACAGAAAGAGGATTGGTTATTCCGCCAGTCCAAAATTCTGTCCAAAGTTTATCAATGCTTGAGCGAAGTTCTGTATTTGTCATAATAATTCCTATAGTTGCGCTTGTACGTTATGATTAAAAGTTCTGATTACTTTGAAGAAATCTTGTAATTGTTTTTCGTTATTAAAAATGCCATCTGGTCCATTTGGATGGAAATTTGTAAATGGACTTTTATAAAGAGTTTGCATTTGTATAGCACCATAATTTTCAATGTGCTGTTGCAAAGCATTCATAAATGCCATCTGTTTTGAAGTAAGGTTGTGATACGTAGAGTAAAATTCAGCAAAGCGTGCTTTTACGGTTTTTCCATCAAGACCTACTATTGTTCGCATTTCTTTTTCTAAATCTTCAAAGTTAGGATAAAATTCTTTTAGATGTTTTAAATTTACATCTGGGTTTTGCGTTAAAATAAGTGATAGAAGTGTTTCAAAATCTTTCTCTTCAAGTTTCGCGCCTTTTCTCAGTTTTAAAAGTATTGGATTTGATTGAAAGAAGGGTTCTAAAACAGCTCGCACTCTTAGTTTATATTCATTCATTTGGTCAGAATTCGGACGAACAGGGTTTAGATGTTTCACAACAACATCTTTATCGTCTAAATTAACAACTTTTGAACTAAAAGGCGTTCTTATTGTATCAATAGAATATTGCATAATGCCACGAAGCTTTATGCGTTTTTCTTCAATATTAGCTAATAAAAGCTTTTGTTCGGCTTCCCAAAAATCATCTGAAAGAAGTTCTTCAATGTTTTCAAACTGTGCTTGCACAGCTGAAATGTTATTTTGAAGACTGTTGAGGCTATTAGTTAGTTTATCTAGTAAATCTTCAAGCCTTGATGTTTTATTCAAAACTTCAAGTTGAATTTCAGTCATAAGTAAATCAAAGTTGTATGCCTTTCTGTTTTCAATTGGCACAAAGCGCATAAGTGGCATAAGTTCATGGCGCATAACACGAACTGTTTCAGGGGCAAATTGCTCTAAAACATTATCAAGTAAAACTTGGTTTCTTAGCCTTAGTTTTTCTTGCACAGGAAGAGATTTTACTGGTAAAGCGTTTATCATTGCTTTTACTAAGGCAATAGTTCTATCAAAAGATTCTTTATTGTGGTGAGCAAGTGAACTTTCCGATAGGGCAATGCGAGCTTCAAAAATCTTTTCTAAAATTGATGGGCAATAATTACTTTCTTCGTAACTTGTTGCATTTTCAAAATATTCAAAGTTACCATAGTGGTCAAAAATATAGAATTCTTTTTTATTGGCAAGGTTGCCTTCCTCATCTAAAATAAGGTTTTCGCAAAGACGTGTGCCTCTACCTATCATTTGCCAAAACTTCACCCATGATTTTACAGGTTTAGCAAAAACTAAATTAAGTACTTCAGGCACATCAATACCTGTATCAAGCATGTCAACTGAAATTGCTATCATTGGATTTGCAAAAGGTGTTTTGAATTTATCTAAAAGTGCTTCACTTCTTGCTTCATCGCTATGAATAAGAGCACAATAGTCAGGGCCATATTCAGGATACATCTCTCTAAACCATTCTTGTAGCAAGCTGGCATGTTTGATGTTTCTAGCAAAAATAATACTCTTGCCTGGGCCATTTTGTGAAGCATCTTGCAAACCATTTTCCATTAAATTTCTTAATATTTCTTGGTTTGTCCCTTTTATATAGGTTTTGCTGTTGATATCTTCACCATCAGTAATAATATCTTCAACGTCAAAACCATCTCTTTCAAGTTGTTTGATTTCTTCAGCTGTAAGGTTGCCTGAATCAATTCCTTCACGTAAAAATTTAGTTGTTACGCTAATAGGCTTGAAGTCAACAAGATGTTTTTCTTTGACTGCTTTTTCATATTCATAATAGTAGGTTGGATCGCCCTCTTTACAATCAAACATTCCGTAAGTGTCGTGTGATATTGCATTTCGTGGCGTAGCTGTTAATCCTAATTGATAGGCGTCAAAATAGATAAATAAATCTCTGAATTTATTGTAAATACTTCTATGTGATTCATCAGCAATAATTAAATCAAAATGTGCAATATCATAGTTTTGAAAGCGCTTCATCATAGCTGGATAGGTTGCGATTGTAATTTCAACATCTGCTTCTTTTGTTTTTTTCAAAACTTCAACACGCCTATCTGGCATAAATGAAATAAATGCATTTCTTGCTTGGCGACGTAATTCCTTTCTATCGCAGAGAAAAAGCACTCTTTTTGCAAAGTTAGCGCGCATAAGAAGTTCAGTGATTGCAATTGCAACACGTGTTTTTCCTGTGCCAGTTGCTTGAACTACAAGTGCTTTGCGCCTTCTTTCTTCACCAAACCTTTCAGCCACTGCTTTAATTGCTTCAAGTTGGTACGGTCTTCCCGCAATGTCAGGACGCAGGATAAGAGAGGCAGGATCTTGCATTTCTTTTTGTTGAAATTTAACACGATATTGTAAGCTTTCTTTAGATGGAATACCAAAAATTATTCTATCAGGATAACCTTTCACATTTAAATTTACAGGGCCTCCTTGGTCATCAAGTAAAATGCTTTCATAACCATTTGTTAAAATAATTAGTGGTCGTTCATTATTCTTGTTCAACTTTTGAAGTGCACTAGCATAATCTTGAGCTTGCGCTCTTCCTTTTTCAGGGCTAATGTTTGCTCTTTTTGCTTCAACCACGGCTAGAGCTGTGCCATCGTCATCATAAAGCACATAATCAGCATATCCTTTACCAGAATATGTGCCCTGCTCAAGAAGTTTCACTTCAAGAGCAACATGATCGCTGTCATTCACATTCCAACCTGCACAAATAAGACTTGTATCAATTAGGTATTTACGGGTTTCTTCTTCGCTGAAGTTTAGACTTTCAGCAGAAGCAATTGAGCGTATTTTGAAACTTTCACTTTCTTCATTTGTTAGAAGGACTTTTTTACGTCTAAGCTCTTCATTTTCTTTGATGAGCTTTGCATTAAGAAGTTCAAGTTTTTTAAGTTGTTTTTCATCATCTTTTTTACTAAGTGAGTGATTTGCTGTTATTTCTATAAAATCAGCAGGAAGTCCATCTTTAGTGTTTTTATTTACAATATACCACCAGCGAGCAATGTTGAAACTTGCTTTTACGATGTCGAGTGTATTACTGGTAATTTCAGTAACATGCGCACCCGTATTTCCTGCTTTACGAACTAAGTGAAAGTAATTTAGAACAGACTTTTCTACGAAACCATGATATTCAAGTTCTTTTAACATTGAAAGAAGGCCATCTTTACTTATTTGTAACTTCAAAGATTTACATGTAAGCATTGCAATACGTTCTGCAAGAAGGCGGCTTTTAACGAGAGAAGATTGTGGGTCCGTTGATATGTAATGCTCGGCAAAAGCACCTAAGTCAGCTAACTCATTCCATTCAGATCGTAAAAATTCAAAATTTGTTGATTTCATAATTTTATCTTTCATACTTCGCTATAAGCAAATAGTGTGCCAAATATTTTCACTATATCTATTTTTTATATTTCTTTTGCCAGTTTGTAAAGGTTTGATAGTTTTTAAAGCCTAACAATTTCGAAGCTTTAGTTTTATTTCCATGCGCTTCTTTTTCAGCTTTTTGAATATATGAAATAGCAATATCATCTAACAAATCATTTATTGAAAAGCCATTACCAAGTTCATGTTCAAGAAGAGGTTCAGAAATTTGTGGTGTTTGAAAAAGTGCTTGTTTGGCAGATTCTTCATTAATTATATCTTCTGATGCCCACAAAATAGCACGAGTTACGGTATTATACAACTCTCTAACATTCCCATGCCAAGGATGATTTTGCATAACTTTTTTTGCGGAATCAGAAAAAATTTTATGTTTTCCACCACCTTGTTCAAAAATAACTTTATTTGCTTTTCGGGTAGCATCTTCTAACAATAAAGGGATATCATCTTTTCTTTTACGTAATGGTGGAATATGAAGGCAAGCAACAGCAATTCTATAGAATAAATCAGAACGGAAGTTACCTTTTCCAACTTCTTCAATAAGATTTCTATTCGTAGCAGCAATGATTCTAACATCAACTTTTTCTTCATTTGTTCCGCCAACACGAGTTACTTTTCCCTCTTGAAGAACACGCAAGAGAGCGACTTGGGCTTTTTGCGAAAGTTCACCTAATTCGTCAAGAAAAAGTGTGCCTCCACTTGCTTCATGGAATAGGCCTTTTTTTTGTGTAGTTGCTCCAGTAAATGTACCTTTTTCATATCCAAAAAGAATTGATTCTATCAGTTCACTTGGAAAAGCACCGCAGTTAACAGCCTTAAAAGGTTTAGTTGAACGCATACTCGCATTATGAATTGCTCTTGCAAAAACTTCTTTACCTGTACCAGATTCACCTTCAATAAGAACAGTTATATTACGGCTTGCAACATGCTGTGCCTTTATAACAAGCTCTTTCATCAAATCAGTCTGATATATAATTTCACTAAAAGCTGTGTGAGCAGGTGTTTTAGCGTGAGCAAGTAAAGCCAAGTCTTTGTCTGGTAAAAAATATGCTGAAATTTCAAAAGGTAATGCTACTTGTTGAACACCAGCTTCTTTGGAAGATTCAATAAGCTTTGCACCAAAAACAGGAGCTAACAACATCCATGTTAACGCCATGGCAGGAGTTCCTGGGCTTGTGTGAAAAACAAGTGAAGCATCAGGAAATTTCTTTAGAATCTCAGAAACAAACTTTCTTACATTTGTATAAATTTCTTTATGGTTTGTTGGGCTTGTTAGTTCTAAGCATTCAATTGCTATGTCAGCATTGGAAAAGTTTTTCACCCATTTAGAAAAAAACTGTGCTTCACTTTTTGAATAATTACAAAGTAAGAAAGCTTTTGAATATTCATCAGCTTTAAGAGCTTGTGCGATTGGACCAATATTTTCAATTTCATTTTCCGAAGCACAAGTTAAGTCAGTTCTTCCAATCCAAGATATTAGTATTTTCATAAGAAAAAGTTAACATAGATATAGATGATTATCAACTCTTTTTGATTTAAAAATAAAATAATTTACTTAATCATAAAAAAAATTATCATAGATAAAAATTTTCTAGAAGAAATAACAGGTGTTTTTTTATAAAAATCAGCAAGTTAGCAGTAGACATTTTTTTGGCATAATCTTTGCTTTATAGTAAATAAGAACGACACATAAAAAGGAGACTAACATGTCAAATAAAAAAATGTACCCAGGTGAGAAAGCACCTACTTCGGGACAGTATCAAAATACTGTCACAAAAAAATGAGGTAACTGTTACAAAAGGTGAACCTTTACCTCCTACCCCCAAAAGTGGTCAAGGTTATAAACTTGTTGATCCTACAAAACATAAAAACAGATAGGAGAAGCTATGAATGGCATTTATCGTGCTGAATTTAGTTCAGTTTTAGGCAGAGGCAGCGGAACAGTTTATCTTGATAAGAACACCATCAAAGGTGGTGATAGCATGATTGCATATTACGGAAATTATCAAGTTGCTGACAACAATATAACAGGAGAAATCTCCCTCATAAAGCATGGTTCTGGCTCATCAGTTTTTGGTCCAGCCACCGAAATAATTTTATCTGGAACTCTTCATGGCAATAGAATTATTGGGAAAGGTAGCACTGCAAATGCTCCACTTCAAGCTGATATAGTTTTAACTAAAATCAAAGAACTCTAAATAAAAATTCTTTATGTGTCGTTCAACAAATTTCAACCATATATTACTCTCTTGAAATAACCCCCATTATTTCTCAATACGAAACCCTCTGTGTAGCTCAAAAGGCTACACGGGGTTTTTTTATTTTAAATCAATAAATTAGGAGTAAACCATGCAAGAATATCAATCGCAAGACATTACAAAATTGGCTAAGGCTTTGCTATCAGTACAGAAAACACTTCAACCAGCAACGAAGGATGCTGTAAATCCATTTGCTAAAAATAAGTATGCAAGTTTGAACAGCGTCATGGAAGTGTGCCGTGAACCTTTACTTACAAATGGCATTTGGCTTTGCCAGTATCCAGTGCCAGTTGAAACTAGCCCGCTGGAGAATACCCCACAAGCATACTCTTTAGGTCTAGTTACGAAGCTCACGCACGCAGAATCTGGGCAGTGGCAGTCGTCGCTTACAGTTATTCCGCTTTCTAAAGCAGATCCACAAGCGATGGGATCAGCAATAACTTATGCTAGAAGATACGCTCTATCAGCAATGCTTGGAATTGTAACGGAAGAAGATACTGACGGAATCGCACCTAAGCAAACGCCACAGTCGAAGCGAAACTCACAATCACAAAGTTCACAAAAGAAACAAGCACCTAATAAACCAGAAGAAAACAACACGAAGCTTCCAATTTTGAATGGTGTTGTTTACGAAAACTTTGAAGGAAAAGATGAGCAAGGCAATCTTCGTGAAGTTATCACTGCTTCAGGCAATACAATTCCTAACAAGGAAGAACTGATAAAGGCTGGCTTCAAATGGAATCCAAACAAGAAAGTGTGGTGGCGTTATGCAGAATAACAACACTAGTCAAGACAAAAAACTACTGGCAATCATAGCAAGTGGACTTCAAAAACATGCAGAATTACAGACAAAATCTCAACTAGGCGATAGAAGGTCTTATATAGGAATGTCAGATATTGCTTTGATGAGTGCATGTCAACGGCTTGCAACTTTACGAAAACGTGAACCTAAGGCTCTGCAAGAAGTAAATCTTCAAAATTATGAACAAATATTGAAGAAACAATTGACGCTTCAGCGTGGCCATTGGCTAGAAGAAGGGATTGCAAATGCGCTTTATGCCCAAGGTTTTCAAATAATTCCACAGCTTGAAATAGCGGTAGAGTTGCCAGATAAAGTTCCGATAAAAATCCATCTAGACTTTGTTCTTGTTGGTGAAAACGTTATCAGAATTTTGGAACTAAAATCAAACGAACATTTGCCATGTCAAGCACAGAAAACGCATGAAACGCAAGTTCAAGGGCAAGCATCATTTCTTTATAAATATTGGAATGATGCGGTATTTGGAATTGTTGATGCGCATGGCACACAAGTTTATTCACAGAAAACATTTCCTGAAATTTGTAATCTCTATCTTGGTATCAATCTGAACAAAAGAGAAAACATCAACTTACAGGCTTGGATTCTCTGCGTTTCAATGTCAAAAGCAAGAACATTTGGCCCGTACCTGCCCATACCTACAGATAGCTTTGAATTATTGGCAAAAGACTTGTGGAAGCAGGTACATAGCCACGACGAAGTTCCACATTCTAAAGCCTTTTGTATGCTGTGCTCTTTCTGCGAATATTCAAGTTCATGTTCAAAATTTGTAGGCGACACTCTTCCTGAGTGGAAAATAAAACTTGATGAGCTTGAAAAGTTGAAAATACTGAAAGAGCAAACTTGTGAAGATATTTCTGCTTTAGAGCAGGAAATAAAGCTCTCTTTATTTGATACTGAAATGAAAAATAAGTGGATAACTTCTGGCAAGCATCGCTTCAAAGTGAGCGAACAGCAAGGCAGAAAAACGCTCAATAAAAACTTGCTTGTAAATGAACTTATTGCATTTATGGATGAAAACTCTATTGAACAATTATTGGCAAATGCTGAAGTGGAGTCCGCTCCGTCAGCTAGGCTTTATGTAACTAATGTAATAAGTTAGAAAATTGTCTAGAGGTATGTGCTAAGGCAACACTCTCAATAGTGTCATCAACAATTTGGTACACAAGAATATAGTGCGTATGCACAACAAGCTCATAAGTTGATGGCAACCTTCCCTTCTTACCTGCTTTTGGAAACTCTAAAAGTCGTTCGGCTGATTGCCCGAAAAGTAAGTCCATTTCAAGAGCAGCATCAATATTATCTTCCGCTATATAGTTGATAATTGAATCACGCATATTTTCAGCGTGCTTAGTCCAAACAAGCTTCATTATGAACGCCTAGCAATTAGAGTTTCTCTGCGCTTTTGCGCTCTTGCTTCTACTTCTTCATGTGAGCTTACACGACCTGCTTTTGCATCGGCTTGCCCAAGTTCAACTTGAGTCTTGAACCAAGAATTCCAAGAATCTTGCTCACTTGCTTCAGAAATATATTGACGCATAAAATCACGTAACAACTGTGATGCACTACGATCATTTTCTTGTGCACATTGGTTGAAAGCGTTTTTTATGTCTTCATCAACACGAAATGTAAATGTTGCTTGTGGCATATTTTATCCTCTCGCAGTATTAATTTGTAAATACATTGTAACACTTAATCTTTAGAAGTCAACTTATAAAAAGGAGAACGAAAAATGGGATATTATTCAGAAGTGGCTTTATGCCTAACAAAAGAAACAAATCAAGCGATGCTTGAAGCATTAGAAAAAGAAAATGCAGAAGTGCAAATTGAGGCTAAAAGCCTTCTTGGCGATGCAGAAAAACACGAACACGAAGAAGCAGTTCTTTATTATTGGGCGTGGATAAAGTGGTATAGCTCTTATCCATGTGTTGGTTTTATTGAGAGATTTCTCGCAAATATTGATAACGAAGATGAAACCAATTTAGATTATAAACTTGTGCATGTAGGCGAAAATATTGCAGATATAAATGAAGAAGGCGATTACTACGATAATCCTTTCAATATTTGCTCTGTACAAACAATTTCGTATGACGTGCCAGTTAAAAACTAAAAATATATAACTAGAAGGAATAACAATGAATTTTGAAAGAAAACAATTTGATGCAGGTATGGTTTTCAGCGGAAAGCCAAGCGGTACACAAGTTTGGGGTTTTGATGAAAAATCAGAATTTACTCCAACCAT
>CAYJIN010000032.1:0-22370 GCA_964370245.1 uncultured Desulfovibrionaceae bacterium | reverse complement strand
AAAAAAATTAAATATGATGGTAGCCAGTTTTTTTGATAATAGCGCAAATTCTAAATATTTGTTCGCTCAAAACAACTTGAGCAAGCTCATGCGGAAAAGTTTGTTTTCCAAACGCAAGCATAATGCTTCCTTTATTTAAAACTTCTTTTGATAAACCGTACGCACCGCCGACAATAAAGCAGATGTTTTTTTCAAGTGCTTTTGTATTGCACACATGCGCAAGCTCTGGCGAGGTGAATGATTGCCCGTGTTCATCTAAGCAAAATACAAAATCATTCGGAGCAATATGCTTTAATATTGCTTCACCTTCTTTTTCTTTACGTTTTTCAATGGATAAATCAGAAGATGCATCTTTTACTGAAATTTCTTGCAAAGTGCAAAAATTCTTTACTCTTCCTGTATATTCAGCATAAGCTTCTTTATAAAAAGATGTTTTTATTTTGCCAACAGTAATGATTTTGATTGATTTTATATTCATTTTTTACTCTTTGTGTATTATTTTTGTGTTTGTCTATACTTGCGAACATTATTATTATGTTCACGTAATGTTTTAGCAAAATAATGTGAACCATCAGTGCCTTTTGCAACAAAATAGAAATAATCATGCTTTTCAGGTGCAAATGAAGCTTCTAAAGAAAAAATTGATGGCGAGCATATTGGCCCAGGAGGTAAACCGGCTTTTTGATAGGTATTGTATGGATTGTTTTCATTTTTCAAATGCCTTGTAAGGAGTGGCGGTTTAAATTCTTCGCCCATACCATAGGCAACTGTAGGGTCAGCTTGAAGGAGCATATTTTTATTGATGCGATTTGTGTAAACTCCAGCAACCTTCGCTCTTTCATGTGCAATGCCAGTTTCTTTTTCCACAATTGATGCAAGGCTTAGATAGCGTGTAAGTGTATCTTTAGATGGCAATCTTTTTTCAGGCTCTATTTTTTTCCAAAGAGGGCCAGTTTTCTTCCAAAAAGTATCAATAAGTCTTCCAGCCACTGAACGAGCAGATTTTTCATCTAAAGTTTTTGGCTTTGGTAGAAAGTAAGTGTCTGGATAAAGAAAACCTTCTGCATTTTTAAAAGGAATACCATAATGGCGTAAAAATTCAGGGTCGTGAATAATTTTTTTGAAATCTTCATAGGTTGCATAGCCTTCTTTTTCAAGAAGATGCCCAACTTCCCACCAAGTTAATCCTTCACGTATAGTCAAGCGATGAAAAATTTCTTTTCCATTAATCAGTTGATCAACAACTTGCTTAGGTAGCCAGCCTGTATTAAACATAAACTGGCCAGCTTGCAATTTTGTATCTGCCTTGAGGTAACGAGTAAGCAAGCTAAAGGAAAAAGCATCAGTAATAATATTTTTTTCATAAAGAAGTTCAGCAACTTGATTGAGATTTGAACCAGGCTTTATTTCAATAATAACATCTTGCGCTTCTTCGGCTAAAACGGGCGTAGTATTTAAAAAGTGGTTTACTTTATAATAACTATATCCGCCAATTCCAGCTGCAACAAGAATGAGTAAAGTAAAAAAGTAAATAAGAAATTTTTTCATACTAATAACTTAGCCTTATCTTCATAAGAAAGAAAAGAAGAGAGAATTTGCATTGCTGCAGCTTGATCTAAAATTTTCTTTCTGTTTTTAGGTTTCACGTGTGAGATATAATCTTCTGCTTCAAAAGAGCTGAGTGTTTCATCTATTAAATAAATAGGCAGTTCAGTTCTTCTTTGAAGTGATTGAGTAAAATTGCGCACTTGCGAGGTTGTGAGCGTGTCTTCACCACTCATAGAAAGTGGAAGTCCAATAACAAATGCTTGAATGTTTTCTTTTTCAGCAGTTTCTAAAATAAAAGCAAAAAGCGCATCACGAGTTGTTCTTTCGTAGGTGCAAAGTGGAAAAGCATGAATGCCATCATTTGAAGATACGGCAAGCCCCACGCGTTTTATCCCAAAATCAATGCCTAAATATTTCATCAAATCTCCAATCTAAAAAAAGAAATATCTAATAAAAACAAAAAAGATTAATGCATAAAGCCCAGCAACAACATCATCAATCATAATTCCAAAACCACCGCTAAACATGCGTTCCATAGTGGAAATTGGGAATATTTTTGAAATATCAAATATTCTAAAAAGCACAAAAGCAATACACATTTGAATAAAAGTTTCACTTTTTGATTGTGAAGTGAGTGTGAGAGGTAAAAGCACAATCCAAAGCCCAACAAGTTCATCAATAACAATTGAGGAAGGATCTTTTGCTTGTAGAATTTTTTCAGCAATACTTGAAGACCAAACGCCCACAAAGAAAAGCGCTATGAGTGAAATAATTCTTGCAATAAATGGCAAAGGTAAAAAGAGGAAATATGCTAAAAATAAAGAGAAAAGTGAACCCCAAGTGCCTGGTGCAAAGGGAATGCAACCAAAAGGCTCTAACCTTGCAAGCCCTAAAATAAAGCGTTGAATAAATGATGATTCTTGCATATTTGAATTAAACCTTTGAAAAATGATTGATAATGTTTTCTGCAATTGAAGTAGGGCTTGTTGTATTATCAACTTCAATAGTATAATCAGCATATTTTGTGTAAAGTTGCATGCGTTCTTCGTACAAATCTTCAATTGTTTGCCCAGGAGCAATTGCAATTCCTCTATCTGGATGACGAGAAATGCGCTCAAGAAGTAAATCAAGCGGAGCGGATAAAAATATGCACGGCCCCATTTTTTTGAGATGTTGCATGCAGGCATCACGATAAACAACAGATCCACCTGTTGAAATAATAGTGCGTTTTACATCAATTTTACATATAACTTCGCTTTCTAAATCAAGAAATTCATCTTTTGAGAGAGAATCAGTTACTTGTTGAAGATTTACACCATAAAGAGCTTCAATAACATAATCAGTATCAAGTGGGGCAAAGTTTAATTCACGTGCTAAGTGGTGTCCAGCCGTGCTTTTACCGACGGAGGGCATACCTATAAGAGTGAGGCAGATGCCTTCATTGGCAAAAATACCTGTCATTTTTTTTGGTGGAATTGTTACTTTCATTATTCTCTCTTTTTAGTCAAAATCTGCAAGCAAAGCTTTAAAATCAATAAGCTCAGGAAGAGGGTTTACTATATTCCTTTGAATTCGTAAAGAGGCTTCAATAAGGGTGTGAGAGCTAACGCCATGTCTGATAGAGGAGCGAGCTTCTAAAAAAGCTCCGAGCATATCGCACGATTTTATCAATTCGCCATCTTTCGGATTATAGCAATCGTCATTATAATTTTCATGCATTTCTTTTGGAGTGCAAGTCACAACTGCATTTTCTTTCATATAGCAAGTATTAAACTCGCCATTAATTGTTAAACCAAGAAGATAGGTAAGCGGATCAATAATATTTGAATAACCAGCATCCCTTAATGGAGCTAAAATTCTTTTTTCAACTTCTTGATGTTCATAATCTTTGATAAAGTCTGGTAAACCATCAGAAGAATTTTTTACAGGTGTGATAATATCTCTCGTTAAAAGTTCGGGTAAATCATGGAATAGGCCACAGAAGAAATTGTTTACACAGCGTGATTTGCATGCTTTTATATCAAGGCTAATCAAATAAGCAATGCTTGCGACAAAAAACATGTGCCCTAGAACAGAAGTTGCTGGAATACGTGCTTCTTGCGACCAACGCAATTGAAAACGTAATTGTCCGCAGAAGTGTGCAAAGCCACCAAGCGCTGAGTTTTTATTGATAATATTTTTTAATTCTTCTAAGCCTTTTACTTGGGTAAGGGTATGTAAGCGAACAATAAAATCTTCTTCAATGGAAGGAATTTCATTATCAAAGCTATTCAATTCTTTAATAAGATTAAATTCCCATTGTGACGCAAAAAGATGTGAAGCACGTAAAATATCATCAGTAAGCGGATGTGAATTTACTTTTTCGCCTTTATGGTATTTTTTAAATTTATCAAAAAAATCTTGGCTAAAGCTTGCCAAAACAGGTTGAAGTTCATCGGCAACATAATCTGTTAATTTATTATAATGCGTAGGGTTACTTTTAATTTGATAAAATAAAGGGGGTTTTAAGTCTGTCGTAACCATTCGATAGAAATATTCAAAAAGTGCATTCTCAATAATATCATTTTGCAAATCAATTCTTTGTTTTTCATCTTCGCATGCAACTACTTGCGAAAGCAAAAATGCAACAATCATTTTATGGGCTTGCTTATCAATTTCATACAGCTCAGTTGGGCGTAATCTATCATTCCAACGGCGCATATTAAAGCCTGAAAAAATTGAATGTAAAAGACTTTTACGTATATTACTCATAATTTACCCTTTAAATTAAGTTAAATTTTTTCTTTAATGAAAAATAGCACGTGCAAGAATGGCTGACAAGGAAATATTTATCCCACTAGAGATTTAATCACCTATAAAGCGAATTTGACCTTTATTACAAAATAGTATAAGAAGAAAAATTATTCTAACACAATGAGGTTTGTATGGAACAAGTACAAGATTTCCTACGTGAACGCGTAGCAAAAGATAAAGCAGAAGGCAAATTTGACGCTCGTGTGGCAACTCGCTTCCCGCCTGAACCAAACGGTTATTTGCATATTGGACACGCTAAATCTATCTGCATTAACTTTGGCATTGCCAACGAATTTGGTGGCACATGTAATCTTCGCTTTGATGATACAAATCCAGTTAAAGAAGATACAGAATATGTTGATTCTATTATGGAAGATGTAAAATGGCTTGGCTTTGATTGGAATGGTGATGTTCGTTTTGCTTCTGATTATTTTGAAGAACTTTACGAATTAGCTGTAAAATTAATCAAAATGGATAAAGCCTATGTTTGCGAATTAAGCGCTGATGAAATTCGTGCAAATCGTGGAACACTTACCGAGCCTGGTAAAGATAGCCCGTTTAGAAATCGCCCTATTGAAGAATCGCTTGATTTATTTGAACGTATGAAAAATGGCGAATTTGAAGACGGTAAATATATTTTACGTGCAAAAATCAATATGGCAGCACCTAATATTTCAATGCGTGACCCTGCAATTTATCGTATTCGTCATGCGCATCACCATAAAACTGGTGATAAATGGTGTGTTTACCCTATGTATGACTTTACACACTGCCTTTCAGATTCAATCGAAAATATTACACATTCAATCTGTACTTTAGAATTTGAAAATAATAGAGAACTCTACGAATGGGTATTAAACACTCTTGATGTATATCGTTCACAACAAATTGAATTTGCACGTTTACAACTTTCTTACACTGTTCTTTCAAAACGTAAACTTATTCAATTAGTGAAAGAAGGGCATGTTTCTTCTTGGGATGATCCACGCATGCCAACTATTTGTGGTTTTAGACGCAGAGGCTACACACCTGAATCAATTAGAAATTTCTGTTCACGCATTGGTGTTGGACGTGTTCCTGATTCTGTTGTTGAATTTGGTCAACTTGAATCATGCGTGCGTGAGCATTTGAATGAAATTACCCCTCGCGTAATGGCTGTGCTTGATCCAATTAAGGTTACAATTACAAACTATCCTGAAGATCAAGTGGAATATTTTGATGCACCTCTTCACCCAGAAGATAGCGCTTATGGCTCACGTCAAGTGCCATTCTCACGCACTCTTTATATTGAGAAAGATGACTTCCGTGAAGAAGCACCTAAAAAATATCACAGACTTGCACCAAACCAAGAAGTGCGTTTACGTTATGCATATTATATCACTTGCACTGATGTTGTGAAAGATGAAAATGGTGAAGTAATTGAAATTCTTTGTACTTATGATCCTGAAACTCGTGGTGGAACAAGCCCTGACGGAAGAAAGATTAAAGGCACAATTCACTGGGTAAGTGCTAATGAAGCAAAAGAGATTGACGTAAATATTTACGAGCAACTTTTCAGCGTAGAAAATCCTAATAATCTTCCTGAAGGTCAAGATTTTCTTGATGTTTTAAACCCTAATTCAGTAAAGAAAGTAAAAGCTTTTGCTGAACCTCACTTAGCAACATATAAGCCTTTTGATAGAGTGCAATTTGAACGCTTAGCTTATTTCTGTGTTGATAAAGAAAGCAAAGAGGGCGAGCCTGTGTATAACAGAATTGTTACTTTGAAAGATTCTTGGGCTAAAATTGAAAAGAAAGGCTAAGAATTTAGGCTAAATAGAAAATTTACTTTAAAAAATAATCCCCCGAAGCGTCAAACACTGCGGGGGATTTTTTTATTCTTTTTATTATGAGCTTATTTCCACTTAAGGGAATTTACTGCTTTATTAATATTTTCATCTTCACCATGAAATACATACAATGTATAGGCAGTATTTTCATTGAAAATAAAAGCTTTTGCATTTTTTTCTTCATAGATAAAATCTAAAATATAAGCTTCGCCATTAATCTCTTCATTTTTTATTTTTGCAAAAGGTTTGAAACTATTTTCATACTTTTCTAAAACTTCTGCAAAAGTGTTTTCATGTAAAGAATCATAGATAATTGTTACACTAGCACTATTTTCTTGGTTTTGCACAATAAGCGCAATTCCATCTTTTGAATCAATATCAACTTCTTCAGTGATATATCCATTTGGAATATCAAGAGAAAAAATATCAAAATCTTTTATTTCAGCACGAGCAAAGCATGGAAACAAGAAGAGAGCTGCAAAAAGCGTAAAAAGATATTTCATCATAAAAACTATTATCTAATTGCTTCTGTAAGAGCAAACTGTTTATTAATAATCCATTGTTTGAGCTCTGTCGCAATTTCCTGTGAAATTGTGTAAGAAGTCATAGGAGTAGTTTCAATTTTCTTGCCCATAATTTCAATAGTGCCTGAGCGTAAATCAGAATATTTTACATGGTCAATAATACGTGGCACGCCATTAGGGTAATCGTTAGAATAATCTTTTACAGGGAGTAAAATTTCTTCATTCGGAATTGATGTGAAAGCAGCCATTTCTTCATCTAAAATAGGAATTGGAATACCAACACCAAGTGCAAGCGAACAGCCATATCCATAATAAGATAAACCACGAACATAGCGTGCATTCATTCCTTTCACGTCACCTTTAAGGAATAATGTTCCTGATGGAGTTAATGGAAGCCCGTTCTCTTGTCTTTTTGGTTCAGGCACGTGCTGTGTTCCTGTTCCAATAACATAACCAATGCCACCACCCATGAATATTCTTGTGCCAAGGCCAATTGTTCTAAGGTAAGGGTCATTGAAAAGAGGGGAGAGTGTTCCTGCTGTTGCATAGTTTGCATTACCTAAGTTTGCACGAATTGAACCCATGTAAGTGTGCACTGTTTTTGAGCCTAAGTTTACTGCAACGTTATAGTTTTGATAGCAGTTTCTTGGATTGTGCATTTCAGCAAAAGGCAAATCAGCAAGAGTTATTTCACGCTCAAGCCCTTTTCTTGGGTAGCAGTCAGTTCCATAAGCTTCAGCAATCATTTTTACTTTTTTGCCACGGAGTAAATCTTCAATAACGTGCCCGCCACCATAAAGGAATTTACCAGGATAAACTTTATTGAGTGGATCATCTGCTGTTGGTTCTGTAACGCCAATATAGCCATCAGCCGCAGCAATACCACCATAAGCTGGAACATTATTTAATGTAAATCTGCTTGCTTTGATGAGTGGTGGTTCTGGTTGACCAATATTAAAGAACATGCCTGATGAACACATAGGTGAAAAAGTTCCTGTTGTAACAACATCAACTTTTTTTGCGGCTTCTTTTACGCCATTATCTTTTACAAAAGCAACCATTTCTTCTGCTGTAAGAATGAGTGCTTTGCCTGATTGTATTTTTTCATTTATCTGTTCAATTGTTTTCATATACTACCTCATGTAGTGAGTCTCTTGAAATTTGTTAAATCAAACTTTATTTAGGGGTGGAAAAAATAATAATTTAGCTATAAACATTATTCTTCTTTATCTAAATAATTTACTTTTTGTATATACCATTGACGTAGCATAAGCAATAAGAAAATTTTTAGCTTTTTTAAATGTCTTTTGAAAATTCTTGCTATAATTTCTTCAATATGTTGAAATTATTATTTATTAAAATGTCTAAATATATTTGTTGTTTAGATATACTGATTGACATAGGTGTAAAAATATTATATATTACAGCAAATTGTATATAACTATTGAACTTGGCAGGGCGAATGTATGAAAAAAATTATACTTTTATTTGCGGTTGTTTTGCTTACAGTTTCAGTGAATGATATTAAAACAGATAGTACGCTTGGCAGAATTATTTATTCTCAAAATTTCACTGCTTTGCTTGATAATGTGATGTTTTTGATTGATGCTTCATCAGAAAGACCATCAAGTAAACCTGTGAAAGATGAGGCAAGCATTGCTTCATCTGCAAATGTAAACAGCAAAAAAGAAACCTCTGCTGCAAACGCGGCTACCTCGATAGCTTCTATAGGCTCGAGTGATGCTCAAGCGAATCAAAACACAGAAGAGAATGCTTTTTTTGTTGAAAGCGATGCAACAGAATTAACTGATAATAAATTAATATCTTCACAGAATTTAGCTGATAATACCCCACAAGTAGTAAATTTCAAAGTAGATGAAAATAAGAATACCCTTGCTGAAGTAATTTTACCTAAAAATGAATCAAAGCAAGCAGAAATTGCTACTATTCCAACTACTGAAACAGACATTATAGAAGTTGTGCAAGAAAAAACTGAAAAAGTTTCTAGCGCATCTATGAATGTTGCGCATGCAAGCAGTTCTACACCCGTTAAATTTCCAGAAAAAGAAATTTCTTCACTTGTAGGAATTGAAGATTGGCGTGTGCAGAAAATAACGCGTGGGTTACGTGAAGAATTTACACTAAAAAATCTTACAGATTCTCAACAAAGTGGCAAAATTCTATTCAGTATTATTTTAGAGAATGGAAATGTTCTTGTTTTTGATAATTTAAATGCTACCTATAAAATGAGATATCAAGTTGTTAAAAGCTATGACCTTGTTTTGACCAACAGTATGAAAGCTGAAATTGCAAAATCAAATATTGTTGCTTTTATGGTTGAATTGCAAGAGAGAAGCGGTAAAACTTTTCATAAAGAAATATTTCCTGTAACTAAAGACTTAGAGGTTTTATAATGAGCAATAATGACGAAATGAAAAACGATAACTATTCTGCACATGATGAAAGTGTTGAGGAAACAAGCAAAAAAAGTGGTTCAGGTGCGATTATTAAAATATTTGCACTTCTTATTTTTGTTGCTGTTAGTGGTTTTGGTTTTCTTTATTGGTTTCAAATGAACCCAGAACATAAAGATGATTTAGAAAATATTACTGGTATGGATTTATCTGGGGTTGATTCTCTTGCAAAAAATGTTGGCGAGCAGACAAATAGCGTGCTTAGCAAAACTCCTTTAGGGGAAACTATACTCTCTCAAAGTGAAGTTGAAGCAGGAACGCAAAATCAAACTCTTGAAACACAAAATGAGCTAAGTTCGAATCAAACAACTACTGCTACAGAAAATGTAACGAGTGATGTAAATCAAGAAGATGCTGGAAATATTATTCAGCCTCCAAAAAATGCACCTGTAATGACAATTGTTACAGAAGCTGATCCTAATGTGCAAGCTGCAAAAGATGAAGAAGAACGCGCAAAAGCTTTAGCAGAAATTGAAGCAGCCCTTGCTGGAAATAATGTTGTAAGTTCTCCTCTTTCAAGCGAAGAAGGCGGGATGGCATATAAAGGTAGTATGTCAACAGGAACTATCAATGCAGCGGGTGGCGATAAAGTTATTAGCCCTAATTTTATAAACAATCTTGCAATGTATTTAGCTTCAAATTACAGCCCTAGCGAAGGCGTTCTTATTAGCCCAGTGCAAGCAAATATGCATTATGGAGCAAACCTCTATGCATTGCCACAAGCAGGCAATCTTTCTGAAGCAAGAAAATATATTCTGAATTATGTGTATACTCCTGAAAATCTATCTAATTTATACGCAATGTATTCAGATAAATTTATTCAAGATTTACAAAACTATGCAGCTATGGGAAGTGATAATAGAAAAGCACTTAACCAAGAAGAACAAGCAAAAATGTTCAAAGATTATGCAAACTATCTAAATGCTCTTGCGTCAAGTGCTCAAAGTGTTTTAGCTGTTGATAATCTTGCAGTGAAAGCAAATCAATATTCAGAGGCTTTTGCAGATGTTGTAAAAGCAAAGAATGACTTTGCTACAATTCAAGTTGCTTATGAAGAAGCTCGTTATAATCAAGCTGATACATCAAAGCAGAAAAATGATTTAGTTGAAGCTTCTAAAGTAATTGATGAACGTAATCAAACATTAAATAGTCTGCGTGAAAATATTGTAAGCGAAATTAAGGGAAATGGTAATACTGCTTTTCCAGATTCAACATTATTATATATGTTTGAATGGTTTGCTAGAAGAGAAAATGCAACAAATGGACAATCAAAAGCTGCAAATAGTGAATTGATTGCTATTTTTTATGACATGGCAAACCGTTTAAATGCAGCAGTAAAGCCATAAAAAAAATATTTTAAAAAAAATAAAAAAAGTGCTTGACATTTCAATCGCCTTTGCATATAAAAAACGAACTGGAAGCTTAGCTCAATTGGTAGAGCGCTGCCCTTACAAGGCAGATGTTACAGGTTCAAGTCCTGTAGTTTCCACCACTTAGAAATATAGCCAATCGAAAGATTGGCTTTTTTTTGCTTAAATTTATCTCTTACTGCTTCGGTGAGATTCTCATTTTTCAAGGCGATGAAAAGTGGTGAAGATTTTATGAAGAGCCCCACGCTTTAAGTAAGAGCCAGAAGAACCAAGAAGAGGCTAAAGATTAAGAAATTTACATCTAAAAAAGAATATAAAAAAGGTGCTGAGTATAAATACTGAGCACCTTTATTTTTAGGAATTTGCTTCTAATTTTTTATAGAGTTTTTCAGGGGGAAGTTTTTCTAAGAAGAATACACGCAATGTGAAGAGAATACTTCCTATTGCTAAACCAACAAGTAAACCAATCCAGAAGCCATAAGCGCCCATTGGCTCAGTAATAAATAAGCCATGAAAAGCAAGTAAATAGCCAATAGGGAAGGCTGTTACCCAATAGGCTAAAAATGAAAGAATAAATATTGCTTTTGTGTCATTGTAACCACGTAAAAGCCCAATGCTAGTAATTTGAATAGAGTCTACAAATTGGAAAGCAGCAGCATAGATAAGGAATGACATTGCAAGATCACGCACAACAGCTTCACTTGTATAAAGCATGGTAATGTCGCCCCTAAAAAGAATAAGAATTAATGCATTAAATAAACCAATTAAGCTTGCGAGTATATATGCAGATTTTCTCACACTTTTTAATAAAGCAAGGTCTTGCATTCCATAGGCATTACCAGTTCTAATTGAAACAGAAATTGCTAAAGAGAGTGGAAGCATAAAGGCCATTGAGCCTGTGTTCGATGCAACTTGATGGCCAGCTACAAGCTCGTGCCCAAATGGAGCGATTAAAATTGCAATAATAGCAAAAAGCGAAACTTCCATTAATGTAGCAACAGCACTTGGGAAAGATACAAATAAAATTCTTTTTAGTGTACCAAAATGAGGTGCTTCAAATTTAAAAGCATGTTTATACTTACGTCTTACAAAAATATGCATTGAAATTGCCATAGCAAAACACACGGCCACACTGGCAACAGCACAGCCAACAGCGCCAAGAGCTGGCATGCCAAAATTACCAAATATAAAAATATAGTTGAGCGGAATATTGATAAATAAACCTAAGAAGCCAACAAACATTGTAGGAACTGTAAGCCCTAAGCCTTCAAGATAATATCTTTGCGCAATAAAAAGCATAAAAGGAATAGCACCAATGCTCATTACTTTTAGATAGTTTGAGGAAAGTTCTTTTAGTTGTGAGTCAAAATTCAAATGCGGAATTATATACGCAAAAGCAAGTGTTGTTGCCGTCATAAATACGCCAATAGCAAGAGCAAGATAAATCCCTTGACGCATGAAATGAGCGCATTCTTCATATTTATTTTCTGAATGTGAAGCTGCAAACTTTTGCGCAACAAAAGGGGTAATCATCATTAATAATGATTGGCAAAATAAAAGAACAGGCATCCAAATTGAGCTTGCAATTGCAACTGATGCCATGTGCATCGCACCTGCTCTACCCGACATAATGGTATCAACTACCGACATCGACGTGCCGGCAAATTGCCCCAGTGTGAGCGGTAAAGCAAGTTTAAAAAGAGTTTTTATCTCGTTCTTTAGAGAGTAGTTTTTTTCAGTAGTTGTAGTTTGTGTTACTTCTTGCTGCGATTGCATAGAAACCTCATTGTTGAATAATTAACATATCAAAATCAAGGCAAGCATACTGCAAAAAAATAAGAAGTCAATGAAATATTATTGCATGTAATAAACTGAAATTATTTATTTAAATTAGTGTTTATTGTTTTCCATGCTGTTTCTATTATTTCATTTGGTGCTAAGGTAGCGTCAATAATAACTATTTTTGAATTTTCTTTTGCTAAATCTAAAAAACCATTTCTTACTTTTTGGTGGAAAATTTTTTCCTCAGCTTCAAATTTCCCTTCATTGCTGTTTTCAGAAGAATTTCTATTTTTAGCACGTGCCAAGCCTTGTTCGACTTCCAAATCAAGAAGTATTGTTAAATCAGGCATTTTGTTATGGCAAGAAAAATCAATAAATGATTTAAGAATAGCTAAATCAAAACCACGTGCATACCCTTGATAGGCAAGAGTGGAATGAACATATCTATCACAAAGCACAACTTGTTTATTTTCTAAGGCGGGTAAAATTATTTTATCAAGATGTTCAGCTCTATCAGCAAGAAAAAGAAGAAGTTCGGCACGTGAAGAAAGTTTTTCATTTTCATTTTCTGGCAATGAAACAAGCAGAGGGCGCAAAGTTTTACCAAGCGCAGAGCCACCAGGTTCACGAGTTTTGCAAACCTCTTTGCCGTGATTGATAAATTTATCTTCTAAGCCTTTTATTAATGTGCTTTTGCCTGAGCCTTCAATGCCTTCTATAGTAATGAACATTGTTCTGCCTGCTTTTCACTTTCTTGTTTTTCGGTTTTTGTTGCTCTTGTGCTTTTCTCAACTGGGCTTGAAGGAATTCTGCATAGCTGACGCCCTAAAAGATTATTCCATGCGCTCCAAGCCATTTCTTGATTTTCTTTTTTCTCTTCTTGCGCTTCATTTGTCTCATTTACATTTGGTAAAGCTTGGAAGATTTGTGCAATTTTCGCATCAATATTATCAGCATAATGTAAGATAAATGCTTCTGCTGTAACTGGAACTTTTGGCGAGCCATATTCAAGTTCACCATGATGACTTAATATTAAATGCTTGAGATGAAGAACTAAATGTCTATCAAGTTTTGATTTTTCAAAATAAGGCTCTAATATTTCAATGCCAAGACTGATATGACCAACAAGTTTGCCAATGTCAGTATATTCTGTTCCTAAAGCGCCTGAAAGTTCTTCAATTTTACCAACATCATGGAAGAGGGCAGCAACAATCAAAATTTGTTTATCAATTTCAGGGTAAAGGCTTGAAATTGCAATGCAGTTTTTGCAAACGCCTAAGGTGTGTTCTAAAAGTCCGTGCAAGTAAGCATGATGTATGCTTTTTGCGCCAGGTGCGTCATAAAAGTAAGGGCCAACTCTGTCGTCATTTAGCACATAATTGACGAATTTTTTCCAAGGTTTATACACAAGGTGTTCGTCAATAATGTTTTGCAATTCTTCCATCATTTCTTGCTTTGAACGTGGACTTGTTGCAATGAAGTGGCTTAAATCAAGATTTTTAATTTCTTCTTCATCTAATACTCTAAATTCACGAATAGAAAGCTGGATATTATCTTTGAATGTTTGAGCTTTCGCTTCAATAGATGCAAAAGTATTTGTTGGAATCTCTTTAAAAACAGTAGAGAGTGGAGCCCAAATTTTGCAATCTGTTTGCATGCTAGAATCAGCAATTTTAAGGGAATAGAAAGGATCGCCTCTTTGTGTTGTTCCTTGTTGTGCTGATTTAATAAAATAGATGCCTTTAACATCATCACCATTATTGATGTCTTTAAGATAAATATGCATACGAACCCTTATTTATCGTTTTTATTGTTTTTGATGCGAATATTGATATCGCCATCAGTATAATCTTTTAGTGAGCTAATCATGCCAAGTATAGAACCTTTTATAATATCTTGCACAAAGGGGTTTAGCGGAATAACTTGCCCATTTGCTTCAATGATAATATTTTGATTTTCGCTATTGAGAGGGATACATTCTTTTGCATCTGCTTTTTTTGCTACAATATCTTGCGCATGCTCATAACACGTTTTGCGTTTGCAACTTTTGCAATTTACCCCAGCAAGCACAAAGGCTTTTTCAAACATTAAATCGGCTAAAGCTTCTAAATTATCTTTTGTGAAATGCGGAAGGGGGGAGATGTTTTTATCTTCTTCATGCCCATAAGTTGCAATAGCTAAACCAAGGTTTAGTTCATCAAAATCTTCTTTAGAATCAGTGCAGATAACACGAGGTAAAACTAGTTGTTTTTTTCCACCCTCAATAAGAAGCAAATCGTTTTTACAACGAGCAAGCACTTGATTGAGTGTAAGAGCGCTCCCCTCAAGTTGAATACTTTCTTGTAAGGAAACACCAAAAACACAGCGTGAACCATTTGCCATCATGGCAGTATCATTTTTTCCTTTATCAAAGGAAGAGTGAGTGAATTTTAAATAATCAGCTGGAATTGATTTACTTTCCCAAATATCTAAAATATTTTTTGCTAAAGTTGTTTTGCCGCTTTTTTTAAAGCCAACTAAATTAATTGCACGCATAGTATCTCCCTCTGAAAGAGTTATCTTAAGTAGAGAAAAAAATAAAGTAAAAAAAGATAAAGAAAGGCGAAAAAAGCTGGTTTAATAAATTTTCTATTATTTTTCAGCCCTAAAAAAAGACTTCACTTTCTAGAAAAATTATGCTATTTTTGCAAAGTTAAATTGACTATATAAAAAGGATGTGAAATGTCCGAACAAAATAATCTTGTCCCAACCTATACTGAAAGCTCAACAAGCACGAAAAACACTTATGATGCATCTGCTATTACTGTTTTAGAAGGTCTTGCTGCAGTACGTAAACGTCCTGCGATGTATATTGGTTCAACTGATGTAAGAGGTCTTCATCACTTAGTGTATGAAGTTGTTGATAACTCAATTGATGAAGCAATGGCTGGCTATTGTACTAAAATTGAAGTTATTCTTCACTTAGATAACTCTGTTACAGTTCGTGATAACGGACGTGGTATTCCTGTTGATATTCACCCAAAAGAGGGTGTGCCTGCTGTTCAAGTTGTTATGACAAAGCTCCATGCTGGTGGTAAATTCGATAATGATGCGTATAAAGTGTCAGGTGGTTTACACGGTGTTGGTGTTTCTTGTGTTAACGCATTGTCAGAATGGCTTGTAGTTACAGTTCGTAAAAATGGCTTACGTTATCGTCAAAAATACGAACGTGGTAATCCTGTAACTGCGTTAGAAGTAGTTGGCGAAGTTGATTCATGCGGTACTTCAGTTCACTTCCTTCCTGATGATGAAATTTTTGAAGTAAGCGAATATTCATACGATACTTTGAAAAAGCGTTTTGAAGAATTAGCATACCTTAATAAAGGTCTTGAAATCGAATGCTTTGATGAGCGCACAAGTGAAAAACATACTTTCCGTGCTGATGGCGGTATTGTTCAATTCGTAAAAGATTTGAACGCGAACGCTATGGGTATTCACACAATAGTTGAAAATAGTGGTGTTGAGCAAGGTTGCACAGTTGAATTTGCTCTACAATACAATTCAACTTATCAAGAAAATACGCTTACTTTTGCTAACAACATTAGAACAAAAGAAGGTGGCACACACTTAGCAGGTTTTAGAACTGCGCTTACACGTGCTATCAATAACTATATCAAATCACAGCCTGATTTAACAAAGAAAATCAAGGGTGGCTCACTTTCAGGTGATGATGTTCGTGAAGGTTTGACAGCTGTTTTATCTGTTAAATTACCACAACCTCAATTTGAAGGGCAAACAAAAACAAAGCTTGGCAACTCTGAAATGGCAGGTATTGTTTCTGGTGTTGTTTATCAAGCACTTGATATTTATTTTCAAGAAAATCCTAAAGAAGCACGCATGATTATTGACAAGGCTTTAGACGCTGCCCACGCTCGTGAAGCAGCAAGAAAAGCAAAAGAACTTGTCAGACGTAAAGATGTTTTAACTTCTAATGCTCTTCCTGGTAAATTGGCAGATTGTCAATCAAAAGATGCAAGTGAATGTGAAGTGTTTATCGTTGAAGGTGACTCTGCGGGCGGTTCAGCAAAACAAGGGCGTGATCCACGCATTCAAGCAATTTTGCCATTACGCGGTAAAATCTTGAATACGGAGCGTACACGCTTTGATAAAATGCTAGCAAATAAAGAAATTCGTGCAATGATTACAGCTATGGGCGTAGGCATTGGCGAAGATGACACCGATTATAATAAATTGCGCTACCATAAAGTTGTTATCATGACAGATGCTGACGTTGATGGTGCACACATTAGAACACTTCTTTTAACTTTCTTCTTTAGAAACTTCAAAGAACTTATTTCACGTGGTCATCTTTTCGTTGCTCAGCCTCCACTTTACCGTATCCATAATGCACGTATGGAAAAATTCTTGAAAGATGATAGCGAATTGGATGATTTCCTCCTCAATCGTCTTGAAGAAAACGTAAAAGTGCGCACAAAGAAAGATAGCATTATTGAAAAAGATATCTTCAAAGATTTACTTCGCCGTATTGATGAACTTAGAAAGAAAGTGAATGATGCTGAACACAGCGCTATTCCATCTTCTATTTTTATGACATCAATTTCTTACCCTGGCGAAAGCTTTATTGAAGATGGCAAACTTATCAATAATGAAATTCCAAAGCAATATATTGAAGCTCTTGAAGCTAAAGGCTACACAGTTGAGCTTGAAGTGGAAACTGATGAAGACAATGAACGCACCTTCTTCTTGTATGAAGACAAGAGCGGACGTAGAACTCGTTTACCACTAGAGTTCTTCCTTTCTAAAATCTTCCGTTCAGCAAAAACTTCACTTGAAGGTATTTATGATGATTGCGGTGTTGCATTAGGTGAAGAATTTGTTGTAACATTATTAAATAAAGAAACTGCAACAGAAGTAAAAGATATTTTTGATTTGCGTGACAAAGCTTATTTAGAAGCTCGTAAAGGCTATCAAGTTCAGCGTTATAAAGGTCTTGGTGAAATGAACCCAGAACAGCTTTGGGTTACAACCATGAATCCTGAAAATCGTGTGCTTTTACGTGTTAACATTGATGATGCTGAAGAAGCTTCGGAAGCATTTGAAGAGCTTATGGGCGATAAAGTTGAAGCAAGACGTGACTTTATTGTGCGTAACGCTTTAGCAGTTAACTCATTAGATATATAATCAATTCAAGCTTAAGTATTGAGGATAATGAATGTCAGATAATATAGAAAATCCAATTAATGAAGCGGAACTTCTCCCAAGAGAAGATTTTCCACTTATAAGTATTGAGAAAGAACTTCGTCAATCTTATTTGGAATATTCGCTTTCTGTTATTGTTGGGCGTGCAATTCCTGATGCTCGTGACGGCTTAAAGCCAGTTCATAGACGTATCTTATTTGCGCAACACCAATTAGGAAACTATAACAATAGGCCGCACAAAAAATCAGCACGTATCGTTGGTGACGTTATCGGTAAATATCACCCACACGGTGATACAGCTGTATACGACGCGTTGGTTCGTTTAGCGCAAGATTTCTCTATGAGAGATCCTTTAGAGGATGGGCAAGGGAACTTTGGTTCGCTTGATGGCGACTCTGCTGCTGCTATGCGTTACACAGAAGTGCGTATGTCAAAACTTGCAAGCGAATTTCTTAACGATATCGAAAAGCAAACTGTTGATTTTCGCCCAAACTATGATGCTTCAGAACATGAACCAACTGTTCTTCCAACAAAAGTTCCTAACCTCTTATTAAATGGTACTTCTGGTATTGCTGTTGGTATGGCAACAAATATTCCTCCGCATAACTTAGGGGAATTGTGCCAAGCTATCCTCATGCTTATTGATGATAAAAATACCACTCTTGAAGATCTTATGGATGTTGTGCAAGGGCCTGACTTCCCAACAGGAGCTTCTGCATACGTGGGGCAAGGTTTAGTTGATGCCTATACTAGAGGTAGAGGCTCAATTAAAATTCGTGGTAAACTAGAAATTGAAGAACATAAAAAAGGTTTACAATCTATTGTAATTAAAGAAATTCCTTATGCTTTAAATAAAAGTTCGCTTGTTGAAAAAATTGCAGCTTTAGTGAACGAAAAGAAAGTTGAAGGCGTTTCAGACGTTCGTGATGAATCAGATAGAAAAGGTATTCGTATCGTTTTAGATTTAAAACGTGGAACCATTGCTGATTTGATTGTAAATTCACTCTATAAATTTACACCATTAGAAAGTTCATTCAGCTTTAATATGGTAGCTGTGGTTGATAATAAACCACAAACATTAAACTTGAAATCTGCACTTATGTGCTTTATTGAGCATCGCCGTGAAGTGGTTATCCGCCGCACACGCTTTGATCTTGGTAAAGCAGAAGATAGAGCGCACATTGTTCAAGGTTTACTCATTGCACTTGATAATATTGATGAAGTTGTTGCACTTATCAGAGCTTCACAGACTCCTGAAGAAGCTAGAAATGGTCTTATTGCGAAGTTTGAACTTAGCGAAGTGCAAGCACGTGCAATTCTTGATATGCGTTTACAACGTCTTGTTGGTTTAGAGCGTATCAAACTTGAAGAAGAATATGCAGAATTACTAAAATTAATTGCATACTTGAAATCAATTTTAGAAGATAATGAAGTGTTGAAAAATGTTCTTCGTGAAGAAACACAAGCTATTAAAGATGAGTATTCAACACCAAGGCGCACAGAAATTATCCGTGAAGCATTAACTGATATTGAAATTGAAGATTTAATGCCTGATGATGATGTTGTTATCACTCTTTCACGTCGTGGTTATATTAAGCGTACAATGCTAAACACTTACCAACAGCAAAAACGTGGTGGTAAAGGCATTGCTGGGCTAAATACTGGTGAAGATGATTACGTGCAAGAATTTATCACAACAACAAATCACCAGCATTTACTTCTCTTTACAAATACAGGCCGTATGTTCCAATTAAAAGTTCATAAAGTGCCTGAAGGTTCACGTATTGCAAAAGGAACGCACATTGCAAACCTTCTTCCAATGGAAAGGGATGAATTTATTGCAACAGCGCTTACTGTTCGTGAATTCTCAGAAGATAAATATTTCTTATTCTCTACAAAACAAGGTATGGTAAAACGTTCTTCAGCTGCTCTTTATGCAAGGGCAAGAAGAATTGGTTTACTTGCAGTTGGTTTGAGAGAAGGTGATGAGCTTATTACTGTGCGTGAAATTCATGAAAGCGATCATATTGTCCTTGGCACAAGCCGAGGCATGTCAATCCGCTTCTCATGTAAAGACATTCGTGCAGCAGGGCGTAGTGCTATTGGTGTAAAAGGTATGAGCCTAAGAAAAGGCGACTTAGTTGTGGCTTGCCTCATATTAAATGAAGATGATCAATCAACTGAAATTATGTCAGTTTCTGCACTTGGTTACGGTAAACGTACAAGAGTAGATCTCTATCGCGTGCAATCACGTGGTGGTGTTGGTGTTATCAACTTCAAAATTTCACCAAAAACTGGTAATGTAATTGGTTGTATGCCGGTTTCTGATCAGCATTCACTGATATTGCTTACTTCAACTAATAAAATTATACGTTTAGGCGTTGATGAAATTCGTTCTGCTGGCCGTGCAACAATGGGCGTACGCTTAGTAAAACTTGATGACGACGCAAGCGTAGTTGGTTTTGATACAGTCTTAGAAAAGCCAGAGCTTGAAGAAGGAGAAGCGGAAGCTTAGTTGATAAGAAGAGGCTTACGAGAGAAAATTTTCGTGAGTTTTGCATAAGAATAATATTGAATTGTAAGGAGTTGATATGCGTAGAGTTCTTTCAGTATTGGTAGAAAATGAACCAGGTGTACTTTCACGAGTTGTTAGCCTTTTTAGCGGAAGAGGTTTCAACATCGAATCTCTCAACGTTGCGCCAACACAAGAAGAAAATATGTCGCATATGACAATAACAACTTCTGGCGATGAGCAAATTGTTGAGCAAATCATCAAGCAATTACGTAAACTTGTAACTGTTGTAAAAGTTGTTGACTTTAATGGACTTGTTAGCGTTGAGCGCGAAATGGTGCTTATCAAAGTTAATGCGGAAGAAGCTAAGAAAAACGAAATTCTACGTGTTGTTGATATCTTCCGTTGTAAAATTATTGATGTTTCTATCAATGAATTTACCATTGAAGCAACAGGCACACACGATAAATTAGAAGCGATTATAAATCTTCTTACTCGCTTTGGAATAAAAGAAATTGCAAGAACTGGAACTGTGGCCATGAAGCGCGCCACCCAGTAAAAAAAAGCTTTAGCTTGCGTTTGAGCATCGTTATAGAAAAAATTTCTCTCAGTTATTTAGGTCAATCTAAACTCCTTCGAGAAATTTTCTCTATGCCTTGCTCGTTCCACAAGTTAAAACTTTTTTTATTTAAGGCTCAAGTTTATTTTTATTGAAATATAAATTTCTTAGATTTAGAGGTGTTTAAATCTTTATTATAAAAAGTTCTCTGTCTTCCTAATTCAGCAAATTGAAATATTTTTCTTAAAGCATAAGAAATTAGAAAATAAATTTTCCATAGATAAAAACCTTTGTTTGATTTTTCAAGCTGAGGTTTTTCTTTTTTTAAGTAAAGTCAAATTTATTATGAATTTTTTGAAATTTGAACTAATAAAATCATTACCATGCCCCTTAATTGCTTGACAGCAAATAAAATTGCTCGTATGATTTTTTTTCAAAATTTAAAGTTATACGCATGAAAATGCATGTATCTCTATAAAGAAATTTTTCAGAAGGATAGGATATGAAAAGCTATTACGAAAAAGATGCAGACATCAATGTATTAAAAGGTAAAACAGTTGCTATCGTTGGTTACGGTTCACAAGGTCACGCACACGCGCAAAATCTTCGTGATTCTGGTTTAAACGTTATTGTTGCTCAACGCCCAGGTGGTAAAAACTACGAGTTAGCAAAAGAACACGGTTTTGAACCACTTTCAGTTTCAGAAGCAGCACAAAAAGCTGACTTAATTATGATTCTTTTACCTGACCAATTCCAAGCAAAAGTTTATGAAGAAGAAATCAAACCTTACATGAATTCTGAAAAATCATTACTTTTCGCACATGGTTTCAATATCCACTTCGCACAAATCGTTCCACCTGCTGACGTTGACGTATTCTTAATCGCACCTAAAGGCCCAGGCCACTTAGTGCGTCGTACATACACAGAAGGCGGCGGCGTTCCTTGCTTAGTTGCTATCTACCAAGACGCAAGCGGCAAAGCTTTAGATAAAGCTTTAGCATATGCTCAAGGCGTTGGCGGTACACGTTCAGGCGTTATCGAAACAACTTTCCGTGAAGAAACTGAAACTGACCTTTTCGGTGAACAAGCAGTTCTTTGTGGCGGTGTTTCTGAACTTATCAAATGTGGTTTTGAAACATTAGTAGAAGCTGGTTACCAACCAGAAATCGCATACTTTGAATGTTTACACGAAATGAAACTCATTGTTGACCTTATCCACGAAGGTGGTATGGCACGTATGCGTTATTCAATTTCTGATACAGCTGAATTTGGTGATTACCGCATTGGTAAACGTATCATTACAGCTGAAACTAAAAAAGAAATGAAAAAAGTTCTTCGCGAAATCCAAGAAGGTACTTTCGCTCGTGACTTTATTCTTGAATCACAATCAGGTTCTGCATTCTTCAAAGCTACTCGCCGTTTAGAATCAGAGCACCAAATTGAAGAAGTTGGCCAAAGATTGCGTAGCATGATGCCTTGGTTGAAAAAGTAATAACTTTTCAAACAAGCATCTTACAATAAGGTCGCCTTGGTTGAAAGAATAATAACTTTTCAAACAAGCATCTTATTATAGTGTCACGCTGCTTGAAAAGTAATTAGATAATTTGCAAAAAATTACCTAAGAGTAGAAATATGGGAAAATCCTTACAAAGTAGGGGTTTTCCTTGTTTTGTTTGGAAATGTGTAATATTTCGAATTAAAATAAATAGAAAATTATAAAGGATAAAAAATGAACTACACAAAAGACATTAATTTTTTTGTTGGCAATAATCCGCATGAT
>CAYJIN010000031.1:0-22563 GCA_964370245.1 uncultured Desulfovibrionaceae bacterium | reverse complement strand
GTAAAATTTGTATTTATTTAACAGGAATAGCCAAAATCGTCAACTTTTATTTATTAGCCAAAATACTGCTTAATATCAGAGCAAAAAATATAAAGAATGATTTGATTTATTATCATTTTCTAAATAATTGAGCGCTTAAATTTTCTTGCTATAATGATAAAAGTAAGAATGAGGTTTGCTTATGAGAAAAATTATTGCACCCAGTATTAATCAAATGAGGTTTATTGATGTTGAAGATTTATTTAAAAGGAATATTTCACGTACTTCAATGGAATTTTTTCATACTTTTTTTATGCTTTTAAAGTTTGAAAATCATTTACTTCTCGAGTTTCCAAATCGTGGCATACTTTTATTTTCTTCCGATAAGAAAATAAAAAATCGTTTTACTGGACAAGAAAATATTAATTTTTCTATGTCAAAAAAATCAATTTTCAGCATGCTTTCGGTGAAAAATGTTGAAGATTTTGAAATTATGAAATTAATTGATGTTAACGAACTGTTTAAAAAAGAAAAACAGCATGTTAATTTTTTTAATGAAAAGTTTTTTAATTCAAATAGTATAAATCCTAAAGCAAGTTATAACATTAATATGTTAGTAACTAAAGAAGGCGGGACTTATTTTTTAGAAACCGAACTTAACTATTTTGAGAATGATACCGCTGAACTCTCTGGCAGGTTTGATGATTACCTTGAGGCTGGTCAAACAAATAAAGAATACTTAGATTATATTTCACAAAAAAATACTGAAACAAAATTTGGCATTTTTTCAGTTGATGAGACAGGTAATTATTCATACTCTATTGATAATAATAAAATTAAAGAGTCAATGCTTAGTGCTTTTGAAACTTTAGAAGAGAAAATTGAAGTTTTTGTCCATCGTGGATTTTCCTCATTAAAAATATATTTATTAACAATAAGTATTTATGGATCAGAAAAAAATGTAAAAATATTTTTGAAAAACTTTGAAGAGATGAAGAGTAATCCTGAGAGCATAAATGAAATATTTACAAATAAAGAAACTTCATTGTAAGTTATCTAAAGAAAAAGAATTGTTTATGCGAAGCTTTAGCTGTTTAAGGAAAAAGTAATAATCATGTTTGTTCCGCCACTAGAATTGTTTTCTGCATGTATTGTGGCTTTATGTTCTGCTATAATTGATTGAACGATGCTTAAACCAAGGCCTGTACCATCTTTTTTTCTTGAGTAGTAAGGCTCAAATATTCTTGCTAAAGTTTCAGGTGTTAGCCCTATTCCATTATCGGCAATACTTAAAACACAATTATCATTTTTGCATGATAAAGTGGTTGTGATTTGTGGTTTTTCCACATTCTCTAAAACTTCGCAAGCATTGAGATAAATGTTTACAAGAACTTGTTTAATCCTTTCTGCATCAAGAAGAAGCATAGGGGGAGGGAGAGTTGGAAAATTAGTTTCCCATTTAATATGTGTGTGTGATGATTTGAAAATTTGCAAACTTTCTTGAATAATATCAAGAATATTTTCTTCCTGTAATTTTACTTCAGGAATTTGAGCAAATTCTGTGAAATTTTTAATCATCTTCTGCATGCGTTCAACTTCAGTGATAATAAGTTGTGTGCATTCTGAAAATACTTGCTCTTTTGGTTCTTGATTATATTTTCTTTCAAGCCTTTCAGCTGAGAGGCGTATAGGAGTGAGCGGATTTTTCATTTCATGGGCAATGCGTTTTGCAACTTCACGCCAAGCCCCAATACGTTCAGCGCGTGTAAGTTCTGTAATGTCTTCAACAACTGCAATAATAAGATCATTATTTTCACTAGAACTTGTGCCAGTTGAATGCGCTATAGTAGGAAAATCAGGCACGGTAAGGGCAGTAATAAATATTTTCAATGGTTTTTTTGCAATATTTATTTCAATTTCTTTTTTCCAAATTCTTTTTGGTTTTTGACTAAAAAATGTAAGCATTTCATCAACAATAGCTTGAGTTTGAGGAGAAAGTCTTCCCTCTAGTTGACGATTTTCCCATTCTTGCGTTTTTATATTGAAAAGATCACTTCCTGCTTTATTGATATTAAGAACTTTTCCATCGAGAGTAAGAACAAAAACGCCTGCTGAAATATTTTTTAAAATTGTTTCAATAAAGATATTTCTTTGCTCAAGGGTTTGATTTGCAAGTATTATTTTTTCATTGCTTGAACGAACTTCCTTAACCATTGCGTTGAAGGAGGCAACTAATTGCCCTAGTTCGTCTTTTCCTTTATCTTCAAGTAAGATATCAAGTTCACCTTGTGCTATTCTGTCAGTTCCTTTTGAAAGCGCTTCAATAGGGGCTGTAAGTTCTTTTGAAAGACGAAAAGCCATGAAGATAGAACTGAAAATCATAATCAAGCCAAGAAAGCCAAGTATGAGCGAAAAAGATAATTTTAAAGGACGCTTGAGAGATTTTAAGTAAGTATATTCTTCAAAGCCTTGGCTAATGGAAGTGAGTTTCGTTTGTGCTGTATTTCCAATGCTTTCCGCTATGATAATATAAAAAGTTGGTAAAGCATCTATGGACTGAATTGCAACAGCATAATCTTTGGTGGCAGAAGCATAAAGCCCAGCATAGCTTGAAAATTGTTGATGGTTTGTATTGATATTGTTCCAGTCTGTGTTATCAAACACATTTTGTATGAGGGAAACAAATTCGCTATCTGAAGGTTCAGTGAAATTTAATCGAGTAAAAGCATTTGTATGTTCAACAAGGGCAAAAGCATTTCCAGTAAGGATTTCTGCACGTTCTGTAATAAAATTTTCAACTCTAATAACTTTTTCATAAGTTTCAAGTGAGTATAAATTTTCTTCATCAAAAAAATTTGTAATATCTAAATTAAATTTCTTCGCTCTATCGGTGAGCCTTTCCGCTGCGTTATTATAAACATTTTGTCCAACTTGCAAGGCTGCATCCATTGAGCTTGCAACAGTGCTTGTAAACCAATAGTCGATACTTGTTATAACAACCCTGTTCGCTGCTAAAAACATAAGAAAAACAGGAATGAGCGAAAGCGAAACAAAAGAAAGCAAAAGCCTTGTTCTTAGCCTTGCACCAAAAACTTTTCTTCTACGTTCAGCGAGTAACTTGATAATGTTTCTTACTGCAAGATAACACACCACAAGCATAAGTATTGCATTTAAATTGAGAAGTGCAATAAAATACCATGAGTCAGAACCAAAAAAAGTGGTTTGTCCCCAAGTGCCAAGGCAAACGAAGAAAATAAGAACAAGAGCGATGACAATTTCTCTGTTTCTATGTCTCTTTTCTCTGCGAGCTTGTCTTTGCGTGATTTTATCCATCTTCTTTACCTTTAGAAAAAATATTATTCTTTCTTTTGATATAAGTTTGGAAGCCTTAGATTTACTATATAATTGCTACTAGCAATATCCCATTTCCAAAAGAAGAGCGTAGTTTCTAGCCATGGCGGAACAGTTGCATGCCTCAAACCTAAGTCTAGTTGAATATAATAATCGTTTGATCTATCTAGAGGTTCAAGGTAATTCAATTCAACTTTTATATGTGAAAGAATGCTTTGAAAAAGTTCTTCTAGATCGCGTGATTTTTGTGGAGTATTGTTTTTATGGTAAAGCAAATATTCATTGGTGAGCGGTTCGTAAGTTATTTGCCAGCCAGAAATAAAAGTTTGCAATTCTTCATCTGGGAAGATGGTGTTTTTTTCATAAAGGTGTGCTAAAGTATCAACATTAATACTCACACCATCTTTTAATATTTTATCAATTTCATCTAAGTTTGAAAGATTAAAGAAGAAATCTACCTGAATAGCGGTTTCATAATATTTTACATGCGAAGAAGTAAGCGTGAAAAAAGATTGCGCACAGGCATTCTTAATTGGCGTTAGAAAAAGAAAAGCACAAAAAACAAGAAGTGACAGCGCATATTTTTTGTGATTTGAAAAATATAATGAAATTATTTTTTTTATCATTTTCTTAATTAGGGTTTATTTGTATTAATTTAAATGTATTCAAGCGCAAAGACTATGACATAAAGTTTTAAATTGTGCAAGAAAAGCTTTTGTACAAAAATTTGTCATCTTGCATGTTTTTAAAAGTGTATTATTATTCTTCTTGAAACAATGAAATTGTTTTCATCAATAAAAAAATTCTTGTAAGTTTGGGGGTTGTATGCCTTTGTTTGATTTTGAGTGTAAGGACTGTGGAAAAATATTTGAAGAACTTGTTTTTGACGATAATGAGTTCCCACCTTGCCAAGAGTGCGGCGGAAGCGAAACTATGCGCAGAGTTTCAGCGCCATCGCCCTTAAAAACAAATCCTTTCCCATACCCGAATAAAACGGGTAAACCTGCACCAAAAATGCCAACACCAGCTCAAATGGCAAAACTGAATAGAAGCTGCCCTAATGCGGGTAGCTGTGGAGCTAGTGCAACAATTGGTGGAGGCTGAGGCAGTAAATAATCTTCGTGCAAGATTTTTATTTTGAAAATTTATACTTTATTTAGGAGTATTTATGAAATTAACTAAAAAACTTTATGCTTTTCTATTAGCAGGCGTGCTTGTTTTCACAAGCGCCACAACAGCCTTAAGTGCTTTGCCAGATTTTGTTGATTTAGCAAAAGATTCAGGGCAAGCTGTTGTAAATATCAGCACTGAAAAAACAGTGCAAGGGGGAATGGCAAATCCATTTCCTAATGAAATGTTTAGAAATATGCCAAAAGAATTTGAAGAATTCTTCCGTAATTTTGGAGGCATGGGCGGACAGCAAGTGCCTGAAAGAAAACAATCTTCTTTAGGGACTGGCTTTATTATTTCATCAGATGGTTATATTGTAACAAATAATCACGTTGTTGAAGGTGCTGATAAAATTTTTGTAAATCTTGAAGGTAAAAAAGGCAAAGCCTCTTCAATGGAAGCAGAAATTATTGGAACTGATCCTGAAACAGATATTGCTTTATTGAAAGTTGAACCAAAAGAAAAACTTCCTACACTTGAATTTGGTGATTCAGATAAAATGGAAGTTGGCGAATGGGTGCTTGCTATTGGTAACCCATTTGGTTTAGGTCATACTGTGACTGCAGGTATTATTTCAGCAAAAGGTCGTAACATTCAAGCTGGCCCTTTTGACGATTTTATTCAAACTGACGCATCAATTAACCCAGGTAACTCTGGTGGCCCTCTTGTAAATTTAGATGGTCAAGTAATTGGTATTAACACTGCAATTATTGCTTCTGGTCAAGGGATTGGTTTTGCAATTCCAAGTTCACAAGCTTCAAAAATTATTGAATCTTTGAAAAAAGGTGAAAAAGTTGCTCGTGGTTGGTTAGGTGTAACTATTAAAGATCTTAGTGAAAATGATGCAAAAGCTTTAGGTTTGAAAAGCCAAGAAGGCGCGCTTATTAGTTCAGTTCTAAAAGATGAACCAGCTGATAAAGCGGGTATTATCGCTGGTGACGTTATCATTAAAGTTGAAAATAAAAATGTAATGAACACTGCTGAACTTCTACAAGAAATTGCAAGCATTGCCCCAGGTAAAACTGCAACGATTACCCTTATTCGTGACGGTAAAGAAAAAGTTATCAAAGCTGTTTTAGGCGAAAGAGAATCATCTTCAACTGTTGCTTCAGCAAAGCCAAGTGCAGGAAATTCAAAAGAAATTCTTGGTTTAGATGTTCGTGAACTTACAAGTGCTGAGCAAAAAGAACTTAATGCAAGTTATGGACTTATGGTTACTGGTGTTGCAAAGCAATCAGTTGCTGCACAACACGGTGTAACAGCTGGTGACGTAATTCTTTCTGTAAACACAAAAAGCATTAAATCGTATGCAGATTTAGAAAGAATTATCAATAATGAAGGCAAAAAGCGTGGTGCAATATTTGTGCATATCCTTCGTGGCAATCAAGAGTTTTCAGTAACTCTACCTGTTGAAGATAAGAAATAATTAAATCTTTCTACACACTTTTGTAAAAGAAAAATAGCATAAATTAAGGCTCGCAGTCGTTCGTTATTGTGGGCCTTTTTTTGTGTGTAAGAATAGAATCAAATCAGTGTATGAAAGTATTGTTTTATTTAGAAGAAAAAGGTAGAAAAATAATAGAGAAGATGGATAATAAAAAAGGGAAGCATAAAGCTTCCCTCAAATCTTTCTAAAGAAAAATTAATTATTCAGCAGGAACGAAGAATAATTGTTTACCTTGTGCTTTAAAGCCTTCGATAGCTGCTTTACCTTTATCAGAAACTAACCAATCACCAAAGATTGTTGCTTCTTCAACTTTAGCATTTGCGTGTTTAGCAGGATTTACAGGGATATAACCATAAGGGTTAAGAAGATCTGCATGGCCTTCTGAAACGATAACAAGTTCAGTTGTTGCTGGTTCAGCATATTTCATTGCGTAATAAGTAGCACGGTCAGAAATTGTGTAACCTAATTTTTCGTCAGCCATGATGATGGTTTTACCCATGCCTTGGCCGATTGAATTGTACCATGCGCTAGATGCTGGATATTTGTCTTTTAATTCAACTTTTGTGCCAGCCCAAATTTTAGCTTCTTTTGAATGTGTGCCAGAGTCATCGCCACGTGAAATGAAAGGTGCTTTAGCGTCAGCGATTGCTTGGAAAGCAGCTTCTGTGCTTTTTGTTGTTTTTGCTTTTGCAGGATCAGCGTCAGGGCCGATAACAACGAAATCGTTAAACATTACATAATAACGTTTTGTTCCAAAACCTTCTTCAACAAAAGCGTTTTCACGAGCAGTGTCGTGAACTAAAATAGCGTCAACGTTACCGTCTTGACCGTCTTTAATTGCAGCGCCAGTGCCTTTAGCAATAACTTTAACTTCAATGCCAGTATCAGCAGTGAAAATAGGAAGAAGATGTGCTAATAAGCCAGAGTTTTCAGTACTTGTAGTAGTTGAAATTGTGATTGATTTTTCAGCAGCCATTGCAGATGTTGCAATAAGAAGTGATGCAAACGCACCTAAGAGAATTTTTTTCATTTTATATTCCTTTTGAAAAAATGTTATGCGCCACTATATGCTTGACAAAAATCGAAGTCAAGCACTAAACAAATGAATATTTATAGACTGATAAAAATCTCTTATATGATAAATACTTCCCTAGAAAAAAAGTTAAATTAAATCAGATTTAAATTTTCAAAGCTTAATTGACAAAGATTGACTTTTTTGCTAATAAACGTTAAGAGCAGAATAAAATATTTACTTAAAATATATAAGGAATAATTATGCCTATAAAAGAAGCAGTGGCTATAAGCAAAACGATACTCAGAAATGGCTTTGATGCTTATATTATCAATGCTAATCTGCAAGATGAAATTATTCAAATGACAAATGAACTTGCACTTGATATTGCTTGTGAAGCTGATTTTGATACTTTGTCAAAACTTTTCCCACACCTAGAAGAGCCAAATGAAGAAGCATTAATTGCAGTAATGACAACAGAAAGCAATTTAAAAGTTCGCTTCTATCCTATAACAGCAAATGATTGCGCACACCCTGACTTCACATTTATGCGCATATCTCCGCATATGCTTAAGGTTTTAGAAGAAAAAGACCAAAAACTTTATACTATGATTAAAGGAACACTTTTCACAGAATGCTGTGAAGATGTTTTTGAAGATCGTTCAACAGGGCATATCCGTCTAAAAGGTGTTGCAAGCAGAACATTGCAAAGAGATTATGGTCTAGCAATAACAGCTTTACGTATGGCTGCTAATCATGATTTACCTATCGAATCAAGCACTTGGCTTGCAATAATCCGTTCCTCACACCAGATTGCGGACTATGTTCCTATGGCAGTTTTTGTGAAAGAACTTCGCATGGTTGCAGCAGAGAATCTTTGGAAATTTATTCAATTACTTTCTGATAGTTTTATTCTTCACGCTCTTTTACCAGAAGTGGCTGCACTTCACGCTGTAAAACAGCATAAAAATAAATCAGATGCAACTGAAGTTACTGTTTTTGATTATACAATCGAATCAATGAAACAATATGCACAAGATGAACTTAGCGCAGACTGGATTGGAACTCTTGCAATGCTTTTCCATGCTATAGGTAAACTCTATTGTGCTGAAAACTATCAAGGGCGTTGGACTTTCTATCAATATCATAGAATTGGCGCACAAGTAACTCGTGGAATTTTAAATAGATTAAACTTTCCGCCTGATGAAGTTGACCTTATCTGTAGCCTCGTAAGAAACCATATCCGTTTCCACTCAATGCTTACTGATAAAGGTATACGCCGTCTTCTTGCATTGCCAGATAGCAAAAGAATTATTGAAATGACACGCGCTATTATTAAAGCTAGCGCTTCATCATATACTAACTTTAATCATAACTTGAAATACTTAGAAAGAGCAGACACACCAGAAACAATGCTCGAACCATTCTTGAATGGTAATGAAATTATGGAAATAACAAGCTTGCCACAAGGGCCAACTGTTGGACTAATCAGGGATGCGCTCTTGGATGCACAAAAAGCAGGCAATGTAACAAATATGGAAGACGCAATTTCTTTTGTGCGTGAATATACTATTGGAGAAGAGTAGATCTTATGTGTGGAATTTTTGGAATAACAGGGCATAAAGAGGCATCGCGCCTAACGTATTTTGGGCTTTATGCTATGCAACATCGTGGCCAAGAAAGTGCTGGTATTGTTTCTTTTGATGGCAAACGTACTAACTTCCATTTAGGAATGGGGCTTGTGCCTGATGTTTTCACCGAAGCAACTCTTTCAGAAGTTTTATTGGGGCAAACTGCAATTGGTCATATCCGCTATTCAACAACAGGTAAGCCTGAAAGAAGAAATGCTCAGCCTTTAGTTGTTAGTATGCATGGTTCTATGTTTGCACTTGCACATAATGGTAACTTGATTAATGCTTTTGAAATTAGGAAAGAGCTTGAAGAAGAAGGCGCAATCTTCCAAACAAGTTCTGATAGTGAAATATTTATTCATCTTATTTCACGCTTACTTCCACATCATACTTTAGAAGAAGCAATTCTTAAAGCAACCGAAAGAGTTGATGGCGCATATTGCTTGCTTATTCTTTATAAAGGTAAGCTCATTGTTGCGCGTGATCCTTATGGTTTCCATCCGCTTTTATTAGGTAAAATGCCTGGTATTGCTGAATCGTTTATTTTTGCTTCTGAATCTTGTGCTTTTGACTTATTAGAAGCTGAATATGTGCGTGATATTGAGCCAGGTGAAATGCTTGTTATTGAGCAAAATGCTACTGAATATCAAAGCTATCGCTTGCCAAAGAAAACACATGTAAAGCAATGTATTTTTGAGCTTATTTATTTTGCGCGTCCAGATTCAACCATTTTTGGCGAAGATGTTTTCCAATGCCGTAAAAAAATGGGTGCTGCGATGGTGAATGAAATGCCAGTTGAAGCTGATATTGTTGTTCCTTTCCCAGATTCAGGCGTTTATTCAGCGGTTGGTGCTGCGCAAGAATCAGGCATTCCTTACGAGCACGCTCTTATTAGAAACCACTATGTAGGCAGAACTTTTATTCAACCTTCACAATCTATGCGTGAATTTAGTGTTCGTGTAAAAATTAACCCTGTAAAATCAGCAATTAAAGATAAAAAACTTCTTGTTGTTGATGATAGTATTGTGCGTGGTACAACTGTGCAAACACGTTGCGCTAAATTGCGTGAACTTGGCGCAACAGAAGTGCATTTCCGTGTTAGTTGCCCACCTATTAAATATCCATGCTTCTATGGAATTGATTTTCCATCGCCTTTTGAGCTTGTGGCGAATAAGCACAGTATTGAACAACTTTCAAAAGTTCTTGGGCTTGATTCACTTCATTACCTTACATTAGAAGGTTTGAAAAACTGTGTTTCTGAGCCTGATAACTATTGCTGCGCTTGTTTTGATGGCGTGTATCCAACAAAAGTACCATCAATGACAGATAAATATTCATTAGAACAATAACAATAATTTAAAAATTTGAAGTTAGTCTAAGGAGATACAAAATGCAATCAAATAAATTTTGGAGTAGAAAAAGAATATTTGTTCTTTTTTATGTATTACTCATCGCCTTTTTATTTTCGGGGATAGTGTTCCTTAGTTCTAAAATCAATAAAGACATGATGGCGTCTGCTTATGTTACAATTGAAGAACAACTTGAATTGCAAAAAAATGTTTTGATTTCTGAGTTTGAATCAGATGTTGAAACTTTAGAGTTGTTTGCTCTTTCAATTGCAAAAGAAGACAATATCAAAGATAACTTTGCGAAACTAATTGAAGGTAAAGAAGTTGGGGCAAAAGAAGGTTCTATTTTCTTTGTAGATAGAACAGGGCAAGGTTATTCGCCTGACGGAATTTATACTGATATTTCAAGCGAAGATTATTTCAAAATGCTTGAAGATGGTAGCACAATTATTTCTAGCTTGCGTTATAGTTCAAGCGGAAATAGCTTCTACCTTATCACACCTGTTTTGAATGATACATTCTTACGCGGGTTTATTATCAATGAAATTCCAACTTCTTACTTAGAAGGACTTCTCACATCCGCATTTGATGGCTTATTATATACTTATATTGTTGACGATTTAGGCAATAATATAGCGCTTAATAAAAATGGTTATGTTATTCTTCCAGGAGAGTCATTAAGAAATGTCTTGCAAAGAGCTGAATATCTGCCAGCTGCTGATACAGTAGCAAGTTTTGATGAAATTCTTGCAAGTTTCGCTGAAGGTAAAAGTGGCTTATTAGAAATTTCTTACTATGGTAATAATCGTTTAGGTTATTTCACTCCTTTAGATATTAATTCTTGGTATTTAGTTTCTTTCTTGCCAGAAGAAGCTGTTTCAGGAACAGTATTTATTGTTGAAATAGCACTTATTGCTGTTGTTGTTGCTTTGCTTTTAGTTTTATTACTTTTTGCTCTTTATGTTGCAAAACTTGTAAGAGAAAACAACAAAACGAAAAACCATCTTATTCAAGAATTAACTTCTCGTATTGAGGTTGATCCGCTTACAAAATTATACATCAGAAAAGAAACTGAAAACCGTATTAACACTTATCTTGAATACACAAACGAAATGCAATCATCTGCATTACTTATTGTAGATATTGATGATTTCAAACGTGTAAACACAATGTTTGGTGAAGATTATGGTGATTCTGTTCTTAGAGACGCAGCACAGAAAATTAAAAAATGCTTCCGTGAAAGTGATTTGGTTGGCCGTATTGATAGAAACCTTTTCATTATTCTTCTAAGAAACGTAAGTGATATGAAAATTATCACTATGAAAGCAGAAAAAATTCTTTACGATCTTAGTGATGTAACATTAGGAAATACTGATGATTATCTTTCCGCTTCTGTAGGTATTGCTATTTGCCCGCAAGATGGAAGAAATTATCATGATGTGTATGCAAAAGCAGATGCTGCTATGTATCACGTAAAAGTTATGGGTAAAGCTGGTTATGCTTTCTATGATAATAACTTAAAACATAAAATTAGAAAAATCGAAATCAAAGAAGATGACGGTGCAAAAGTTGTTCGCGCTGAAAATGCTAATATTGATAATTTACAAACTAACATACTCAATTTACTCTATGGTAGCCAAGATGTTGGTAATGCAGCAACCGAAATGCTCAAGAAAATTGCTGAAAAATATCAACTTGATCGTTGTAGCATTTTTGAATTTGACACAAAAACTCAAATTCTTGGTAATACTTATGAGTTCGCTGATGAAAAATATCCACCAATCAATGAATTATTACAAAACTTAAAAGATGAAGAAATTACAACTTTTATGAATGATTTATCAATTGCTGGTATTAAAGAATTTACCTTTATTAAAGAATTGCCAACAAATGTTAGAAAATTCTTTAGCTCGCAAAAAGTTGCAACAGCTATTTGTGCATATTTTGAATATGGCACAAAACAAGGCTTTATTATGTTTGCACACTGTGGGCTTGAACGTAAAGCATGGGGTAGCAGTTATTATGAAATCGTAAGCAACTGTGCAAAGCTTTATGCAATGCGTGTGAAAGGAAATGAATAACCTTACCTAATTGATTTAGAAATTATTGCTGTTATACTTTAGAGGTAAGTATGAAATTGATGCGTGTTTTGCATGCTGAAAATATGTTTTATGGAATAGTGGAAGATGATAAAATTCAATGCCTTGATAAATCATTAGGCTATGAAAATCCTCTTCCACTGTCTGAAGTTAAAATATTGCCGATTGCTACACCATCAAAAGTTGTGTGCGTCGGTTTAAATTACAAAGAACATGCAAGAGAGCTTAATATGCCTCTTCCTAATGAACCAGTGTTTTTTCTAAAAGCTCCAACTACTCTAATAAATCATAATGAAAAAATTTTGCTTCCAAAAGATATTGGCTCAATTCACTTTGAAGGTGAGCTTGTTATAGTTATAGGCAAAGAATGTTCTTGCGTCAAAGAAGAAGAGGCTGCAAGCTATATTCTTGGCTATACTGTTGCAAATGATGTAACAGCTCGTGATGTTCAAAAAACTGAAATTCTCACAGGGAAGAGCAAGAATTATGATACTTTTTGCCCACTTGCAAATGTTTTAGAAACAAGTGCACCAACTGGTGAAAGTGTTATTCGCACATGGGTGAATGATGAACTAAAGCAAGAAGCCACTTTGGACGATATGATTTTTACACCGCATCAAATTATAGCGCATTTATCACAAATTATGACACTTCTTCCTGGGGATATTGTTCTTACAGGAACTCCATCAAATGTGGGGCCAATTATGCATAATGATAAAGTTCGTGTAGAAGTTAGTGGTATTGCACAAGTTGAAAACATTGCTAAAGATAGACAATATTAAAATAAGCATTATCTATATTTAAGACTAATTATAGGATTTATTGATGAAAAAATCTCCAGCCATACTCTCCGGAGCTGCAATTGCAGAAGAATATTACCAAATAAGTTTTGAAATTTATTCTTCTTTTTCAAAATATCGCCCTCCGGTTGATTTGTTTCAATGTGAAGAAAACATTGCAAGTCTTTACCCTTTTTCAAAAAAAGGTGATCGACTAAGCAATGAGCAGATTGAAACGGCTGTAAAATTATGTAAAGAGGGTAACCTTTTTGTTTCAAGAAGAGATTTACCTATTTATATGGATCATATTGTTCATCAATTAGATTTAGTTTTGCTCGACAAAAACTTTAAACCCTCAGAAGTTTCTAAAATTATAATTAAAGCGCTGCATGGAAAATATTTAGAGTTTGCTGCTCAACCAGTTAAACCTGTGTTTGACTTACTTTACTCTGATTTACAAGTATTTACTGAATACTTATGGCAAGATAAATATAGAATAAGACCGTTTTTGCAACTTCTCTATACATTTAAAAGCGACCCTGGCTATCATGCTGTAAACACTCTTATTCTTGGAATGTGGTTGTTTATTCAAGCGCAAGAAAAGCAAGCACGTAAAATGTTTGATGCTACTGCTCTTGGTTTACTTGTGCATGATATTGGAATGTCAAAGCTTCCTGCTTTTATGCTTTCTAAGCAATCAGGCCTTACAAAAGAAGAGCAAGAAAAAAGTAAAAAGCATACAATAGTTGGTGTGCGAATTATGCAAAAACTTGATGTTGTTGAAAAGGCAACATTGCAAAGCATTTATGAACACCATGAGAGACTTGATGGTTCTGGTTACCCACAACAAACTAAAACTATTGGTATTGTAGGAAAAATTACAGCGATTGCAGATTCACTTTCTGCGATGATTCAACAAAGAAGTTATGCTAATTCGCTTGAAATTAAACAAGCTGTTATGAAGCTTTGTGGTGAATCAGGTAAATATGACCCTGATCTACTTAAAACATTGCTAAATGGCTTGGTTACAGGGTTGTTTGACGCTCCAGCACCAGTAGCGGATAAAAAATAAGCTGACTTGTCAACTATAAAAGAAATCTTGAATATTCAAAACTTCTTTAGAAGTTAATATAAAAATTAAAAAATAGGGTATGGGTTAAGGTTTATATTCTATTTCCCCGCACTTGGATTCTGCCTTTTGGTCGGACCCATTCCCCAGCGGGGTTTTTCTAAATAATAAGTAAATATATAAGATATAAGTAACTCACTATATTATAGATAGATTCTCTATTCAATAAATAAAAAAAGACTTTTTGTTTGCGCAAAAAGTCTTTATTTTTATAAACTAAGTTATAGAAAGTGAGCTGTTATTTCTTGGCTTCTTTTCTTCTTTGCATTCTTGTATTTCTTTCTTCCATGAGGAATTGGCCTGTAATAGATTGTGGATTTTGTTGAAGAAGTTCAGGTGTTCCTTCAGCAAGAATTGTTCCGCCATTTTCGCCACCACCAGGGCCTAAGTCGATAACATAGTCAGAGGCTAGAATAACATCAGTATTATGCTCAATAACAACAACACTTGCACCTTTCTCAACTAATTTATGAAGAACGGTTACAAGTTTCCCAACTTCATGCATATGCAAACCTGTTGTTGGTTCATCAAGAATATAGATAGCGCCAGGCAATGAACGTTTTCCAAGTTCGCGCGAAATTTTAATTCTTTGCGCTTCACCACCTGAAAGAGTTGTAGCTGGCTGTCCAAGACGAATATAATCAAGGCCAACATCTTCTAAAACAGCAAGTTTGCGTTCTAATGATGGGTAATGCTCAAAAAATACACGAGCTTCAGCAACGCTCATATCTAAAACTTCAGCAATGTTTTTATCTTTATAATGAACTTCTAAAGTTTCATGGTTGAAGCGTCTGCCTTTACATACATCACAAGTTACGAAAATATCGGGTAAAAAGTGCATTTCTACACGAATTTGTCCATCACCCGAACAAGTTTCACAGCGCCCGCCTTTTACGTTAAAGCTGAAACGGCTTGCAGTGTAACCACGTTTTTTTGCATCTGTAGTCATAGCAAAAATTGTGCGTATATCATCAAAAATCTTAGTATATGTTGCCGGATTTGAACGAGGTGTTCTACCAATTGCTGATTGATCTATTGAAATTATTTTTTCAATTTTTTCAACGCCTTCAATTGATTTTAAAGTTCCAGGATGATCAACCTTTATGCCTTTTGCTAAGGCCAAGTGCTTATAAAGAGTATCAATAACTAATGACGATTTACCTGAGCCAGATACACCTGTCACGCATGTGAGAAGACCAAGAGGAATTTTAACATCTAAGTCTTTCAAATTGTTTGTACTTACTTTTTTTAGCTCGATAAATTCTTTAACTTCTCTTCTTTCATCAGGAAGGGGGATAGTAAGATCAGCACGAAGATATTTTGCTGTAAGTGAATCAGATTTCAATAGCTTATCCACAGTGCCAGCAAAAACTAAATCACCACCATGATTTCCCGAACCAGGGCCAAGCTCAAGAACGATGTCTGATTCGCAAATAGTTGCTTCATCATGTTCAACAACAAGCACAGTGTTTCCACGCTCTTGCAATGAACGCAAAGTTTGAATTAATCTTTGATTATCACGAGGATGCAAACCAATTGAGGGCTCGTCAAGAACATAGGTTACGCCCACTAAACCAGAACCTAACTGTGAAGCAAGACGTATTCTTTGCGCTTCACCGCCTGAAAGAGTTACCATTGAACGAGCAAGGGTGATATAATCAAGCCCAACATTGAGCATGAACACAAGACGGTGATTAAGTTCTTTCAATAACGGTTCTGCAATAATTTGAAAACGGCCTGTAAATTCACGGCTTTGAATCCATTTTAAAGCATTTCCTATTGAAAGTGTACAAAAATCAAAGATATTTAAATCGTCAATGCGCACGGATAGTGCTTCAGGGCGTAAACGAGCGCCTTTACAACTCGGGCAATCAACTGAATAAGAATATTTTGTAAGCAGTGAGCCCCAAGCGTCTGATTGATTCATACGTTCTTCAAGATAAAACATAACACCATTCCAAACGCTTAAAGAAATTTCTCTTTCTGGTTCACCTCTATACATGCTTGGGCGTGTGTAACCAAAACTTGTGCGTTTCAATGCGCCTGAACGAGTTTCGCCACCAGCTTCGCCATGAAAAAGAGCCTTCCATGCTTCAGAGCTTAAATCCTTCAATGGTGTATCTATTGTAAAATTATGTCTTTTTCCTAAAGCTGAGAGAGCAGGGAGTAATTTTTGCATTGTGCTTGGCTGTGAAAGCGGAGCAAGCGCACCTTCACGCAATGACAATTTCTTATCAGGTGCAATCAATTCAGCATCAAAAGTTACAACAGTTCCAATTCCTGAACATTGATGACACCAGCCTTGCGGACTGTTGAATGACATAAGTTGCGGGCTAGGAGCTGGTAAAGCCATATGGCATTTTGGGCAAACTGATGAAGTTGAATGGATAATATCTTCAGGAAAATCAGGGTTATCGAGAACTGTAATATAAATGCGCCCTTCACTATATTTGAGTGCAAGTTCAACAGAATCTGCCAAGCGTGTACGCATATCTGGCTTGATTACAAGGCGGTCAACTACTAAATCAATAGTATGTTTTTTGTTTTTATCAAGCGCAGGTGCTTCATCAATGGTATATACTTGTGCTTCTTCGCCCTGTGTTGCAATTCTCACACGCATAAAACCATCTGCTTTTAATTTTTTCAAGCGGTCAACATGTGTGCCTTTTTGTAATTCAACAAGGGGAGCAATCAAAAGAATGCGTGCATTTTCAGGTAATTCCATGATATCTGAAATAATTTCATCTGAGGCTCTTGCTTCAATAGGAATATTACATTTTGGGCAATACATTTTGCCTAGGCGTGAGAAGAAAACACGCAAAAAGTCATAAACCTCTGTAACTGTTCCAACTGTTGAACGTGGGTTTCTTGCAGTTGTTTGCTGTTCTAGTGAAATTGCTGGCGATAAACCTTCAATTGAGTCGACAAGTGGTTTATCCATTTTAGGAAGAAATTGGCGTGCATAAGCTGAAAGTGATTCAACATAGCGCCTTTGCCCTTCAGCATAAACAATGTCAAAAGCAAGTGTTGATTTGCCCGAGCCTGATGGGCCACAAACTGTAACTAATTTATTTCTTGGAATATCTACATCAATATTTTTTAAATTGTGTTGGCGTGCGCCACGTATTTTAGTAATTTTATGTTCTGCCATAATTTTTTTTGAGATAAATCTCAACCTCTTTATTGTTTAACTTTTGTAAGAAATTCAGGTGATACAAATATTTTTGAATTATATAAAGCGTTTGAAAGCCATTCGCTAAAGACTATTTCCATTTTTTCTTCAACGAGAGCTTGTTCAATTTGTAAAAAGCTTGTTGCTTTATCTCTTGCTTTTGCTTCTGTTTTGTTAAGAATTACAATATATCTATATGCTTCTTTGAAATTTCTTATTGTAGAGAGTTCATTAATTTTTTGTGAATTAACAACATCTTGCCATTCTTCTGGTATATTATTTAAAGCAAAGTTTCCTTCCTGAGCGGTTATAGAAAACTCTTTTGCTTTTTCTGTGGTATTTGTTTTTGCGTCATGCGCTTTTTTTAAATCTTCTTCTGAGTGCGAAGAAAACATCACAATATGATATCTTTCAGGGTCATAGAAAAATGCTTTGTTTGCATTGTAAAAATCTAAAATCTCTTGTGATTCTATAACTATTTGTTCTTTTAGATGATTTTGCAAAGCTTCATGCTCAAGGCGACGTGCTAATTGCTTGCGCCACACTTCAAGGCTTATGCCATCAGCAAGTAGTTCATTTTCAAAATAGTTTTCATTGTTGATATCTTCATCTATACTGCCGAAATTTTTAATATCTTCCTCTGTTGGTTTATAGCTTTCACGAATTGAATTTTCAATTGCTGAAACAAGCGCATAGTCAACAGGGATTTTGTTTGCTTTGATTTCTTGTGAAATCAATCTTTGTTTTATAGCTTCAAAGAGATAGATAGAATATTCGTCGAGCACATTTTCAAGGCTGAGTTCTTCTTCTGCATAATCAGTTGATGAAAGATCAAGCAAATTCTCAACTTCTTGAAGAGTTATATATTCATCATTCACACTTGCAATTGTGCCAAGTGGGAGTTGATCGAAATATTGTGGAATAATATCAATATTGAGCTTTTCAAATTGTTTACTAATTTTTTCTTGTATGCTGAAATCTTTATTTTCTTGAGCGTATACAGTTGCTGAAAAAGAAGAAATAGCGAAGAGAAAAGTAATAAATATAGGAAGAATTTTATTCATTGTAGCCTTCATTTATTGGTTGAGGAGTTCATTGAGCAATTCTTTTACTTCAAGAAGAGCTGAAACTTTATCAAGCTTTTGATTTACTTTGATATCTAAAGCAGCAGGCGGAAGCATTTTAACTTTGTCTTTATGTTTTGCAATAAAGTTCAAAATAGTTTCAGGATTGATTTTCTGCTGATTGCTTGCCCATGAAAAGCGAATATTTTCGTTATAAATATCTGCTTTTACAGTTTGCAATGCGCTTGCCATTTCTTTAATATCTAAAATAGCAAGAAAAACATTGAGTTCAAAAGGTAATGTACCGAATTTATCACGAATTTCAAGCTCTATTTCATGCCTCAAATTACCTTCCTGAGCAGAAGAAAGCATTTTGTAATATTTTAATCTTTCTTTTGTATCAGTAATGTAAGATTCTGGAATATAAGCAGGAATTGCAATATTCAATTCAGTTTCTGTTCTGATAAGGTCTTCGCCTTTGAGTTTTGCAACAGCTTCTTCAAACATTTCAAGATATAAATCAAGCCCTATTCGTGACATGTGCCCCGATTGAACTTCGCCTAAAATATTACCAGCACCACGGAGGCGTAAATCTTCCATAGCTAATTGGAAACCAGCGCCAAGATAGTCTAGTTCAAGAATAATGCGCATGCGCTCTCTTGCAATTGGCGTGAGGGTTTCAGTGTTTGAAACAACAAAATAGGCATAGGCTTGCCTATCACTTCTGCCAACTCGCCCACGCAATTGATACAGTTGCCCAAGCCCAAACATCTGCGCCTGATCAACAATAAGCGTGTTTGCACGCGGGAAATCAAGCCCAGATTCAACAATAGAAGTGCAGACTAAAATATCAAGCTCATTATGCCAAAACTTATTCATAGCATCTTCAAGTTGCTTTTCAGGTAATTGCCCGTGCGCCATGCCAATGCGTGCATTTGGAGCAAGATGTTGAACATATTCAACAACTTTTTCAATGCCTTGAACTCTATTATAAATCCAGAAAATTTGCCCTTCACGTTCAAGTTCACGATCAATAACTTGCTTGAGCAAAGTTTTATCTCTATTCACAAGCGCAGTCATAACTGGCTTACGCTCGCTTGGCGGTGTTTCAATAACTGACAATTCTCGAATGCCAGACATAGAAAGTTGCAAAGTGCGAGGAATAGGAGTTGCTGTAAGTGTTAGGCAATCCACATTTTTTTTCATTTGCTTGAGCTTATCTTTATGGCGAACACCAAAGCGCTGTTCCTCATCAAGAATAAGCAAACCAAGATTTGGCAGTTTCACATCTTGTGAGAGCAGGCGATGCGTACCAATTAAAATATCAATTTGTCCTTTTGCAGCAAGGTTTAGAGTTTCTGTTTGCTTTGCTTTACTTACAAAACGGTTGAGCAAGCCAACATTAATAGCAAAATTTGAAAGACGTGAGCGGAATGTTTGATAATGTTGCTCTGCAAGCACTGTTGTAGGGCAAAGAAGAGCCACTTGCCTTCCATCAATTGCGGCTCTACAAGCGGCACGCATGGCAACTTCTGTTTTACCAAAGCCAACATCACCGCAGACGAGTCTATCCATTGGCGTTGGTTTTTCCATATCCGCCAACACATCATTAATCGCTTTTGCTTGATCCGCAGTTTCTTCAAAACCAAAGCTTGCTTCAAATTCTCGATATAATTCACCAATTGGAGTGTAGCTAAAACCTTTTGCAACTTTTCGCAAAGCATAAATTTCTACTAAATCTGCCGCAATGGCTTCAATAGCTTTTTTCGCTTTCTCTTTTGAGTTTATCCAGCTTGTTCCGCCTAATTTATCAAGAGGCGGATTATCATCACCCTTGAAAGCTTGCACAAGCGAAAGTCTGTCCACAGGCAGATAAAGCTTTGCCGCATCGGCATATTCAATAAGAAGATAATCATTGGCAGTGCCATTCATTTCAAGGCGCAGAAGTTCTTTAAATCTGCCAAGTCCATAATCTTTATGCACAAGTAAATCTTCAGGATTTAGGCTTTCATGGCTATCTAAACCTCTAAATGCTTTACGTGATTGCTGTGAAGATTTTTGAGTTTCAGGGCGTAGAATATCTTCTGGGAGGATAAGAGTATTTTGCCAAACAAGATCAGCACCTTGCGAACAAGGAGCAACAAGAGCATATAAACCTTTATCCTTATCATTATAAGCAAGTTTTGGGAAGATATTGTCTTGCTCAGCCAGTTTTAAGAATTTATCACGACCACGCGCCGAATGAAAAGTAAGAAGAATTTGATTATATTTCTTTTGCCAATCTTTTAGCGCAGTTACAATTTGTTGCCAAGGTCTGCTAAAATCAGCATTATGACTGAATAAATCTTGATAAGAGCGAAGTGTACGTTCTTGAAAAACTTCGCCTTGTTGTTCAACGCCCATAATCATATCTTGCATATAAATACGTGAACGATTTTCAATAGATGCAATAATATTTTCTGGTTGGCGTAAAGCAAGTTCGAGGTTTTGGTCAATGCCATTTGCTTTCACTTCTTCTTCCATGTCAGAATTAAAGTGACTGTAGGAAGATTTTAATTGTTCTTCAAGAGCTTGAACATCAGGCAAAATCCAAAGTGTATTTTTAGGAAGCCATTCTTCAAAAAATGTAGGCGCATCGTAGGCAAGGCCAGGCATAAGTTTATAATCATGCCTTTCTACTGCTTTGAAAAGAGAAGCTTGTGCAAATTCAGTAATATAACCTTTTTGGAAAAGGCGGACAAAGCGTTCTTTCATCTTTGCTTGCATTTGTGTGCTTCGCTTGATTGGATGCACAGTAAATATTTCTGCTTCTTCGAGGAAAAATGCAGAACGTTGCGTATTTATATCGAAAAGACGAATTTCATCTATCGTATCTCCAAAAAATTCAAGGCGCAAAGCCTTATCATAGGCAGGGGAAAAAATATCAATAATATCTCCACGTCTTGCAAATTCGCCTTTGTTGGCAACCATTGGAACGCGCTCATAACCCCAATCAATCAGCTGATCGATAAGAAGGTTTGGATTCATTTCTTCATTTTTTTTAAGAAGAAGGTGTTGATCATTGAAAAAATCGAGCGGTGGTAATTTTGCAAGAAGGTTATCAATAGTGCAAATCATACCTTGTGATTGGCCAAGAGCATGCGTGATTTTATAAAGAGTTCCAAGGCGTTGTGACCAACCTTGTCGACTCAGAGAACGAAAAGAATAAGAGGGCAGTGTAAGCCATTCATGTTTTGCTAAAGCTCTTTGTTCTTCGGTTTTGGTGCTTTCGCTTTTCTTTACATCGCTTTTGATTTGTGCAGAAAGAGGGCTAAATAATTGAGTAAAGCCCTGTAAAATATTTAATTCTTCTCTATTTTTGGCAAGAATAACAACAAAACGCCCCTCATTTTTTGCTTGAGTGGCTAATTGTGCAATAGTTGCGTAACTTGCTTTTGAAATATATTCACAATCTTTTGTGTTTATTATTTTCTGTAGCATATTTGAATCTTGGATAGTTGCCATATATTTCCTTAGCTCTTTGTTGCTAAAACAGCAGCAAATGCGCCCATAAATCGTATAGAAGAAGACTGTATTGAGAAATTATTTTTATGAAGTAAACCTAAAAGAGCGCCTTGTTTCATATAGCTTTTATATTTATTGTTTCCGATATTTGATTTCACATAGCAGGCATGAATGAACTGTGAGGGATAATAGATATTTCTTTCTGGCAGAATTAAATCATAAAAAAGAAAATTATCTTCACTATTTTTGTGCAAATTTTCAAAAAATTCTTCCTGTGCTGTAGTGCTTAGAGATGCTAGTTTTCCGCAGAGAAGAGTAGAATTTTTATAGTTTTTTGCAAAATCTTTCGCATCATTTAATGCATAAAAGGGAAGATAACTTTTTGAGTTTTGCATTTCTAAAATTCTCTATACGTTGCTGTTTGTGCAGCTTTTTCACTTACGCTTACAGAATAAAGATTGATAGTGTCAACATGCGCTAGTTGGCTAAGTTCTTCTTTTAGTTTGACTTCAAGTAATTTGTAGAGGTAACGCGCAATGTTTTCAGCAGATGGATTTATTGTGTCAAAAGGGGGAAATTCATTGATGTTTTTATGATCTAAAGTGCCTGCTGCTTCTCTAAGAATTTTTTTCAACACGGTAAAATCAACTACTAATTCAACATCGTCAGAAAGTTTTGTGCCTTCTACAACCATTTCAACATGATAGTTATGCCCGTGAATATTTTCGCACTTTCCTTGATAATGCCTAAGCGCATGCGCTGACGAAAAATCTGAGCGAACAGTAAGCTGCCAAAGTGATTTTTTTTGTATATTTTCATTTGTATTTGTTTGCATTAAACATCTTCCTTTTCAAATTTCCATGTGGAATAAGCTTTA
>CAYJIN010000030.1:0-23815 GCA_964370245.1 uncultured Desulfovibrionaceae bacterium | reverse complement strand
TATTGAAGGAGCAAGAATACTTAGCGCCTTTTATTCCAACTTTAGAAACTTATTTTATCGTTCAAAGGGGCAGACCAAAAGCTACTGAAACCCCAGAAGAGAAAGCAAAAAAAGTTGCATTAAAAACAAAAGCACCGTATAACACTTATCAGTTAGCTGAAGCCTATTTAGCTAACAACCCTGATGTTATTGAAAAAACGGCTGAATATCTCAATGTACCAAGCCAAGCCTTATTATTTGCTTTTCACTTTATTTTATCTCCAGCTTTACAAGCCTTAGTAATGCATTCATTGCCACAAGTTATTGAAGATGAGGTTGATGCATTTGGTTTGGAAGAAACATCCAAATCAAAAGAAGAAGCACCATGGGATAAAAATGGCAAATGGAAAGAAGGCTATTGCCCAGTTTGCGCTTCATTTCCATCAATTTCCTATCTTGACCGTGCGCTTTTAGATGAAAACAATCAATTTCTTGCAAGTGGTGGCGGAAAGAAAAATCTGCATTGTTCACTTTGTGGAACAAATTGGCATTTCAAGCGTGGTTGTTGCCCTAATTGCAAAGAAGAAGGGCCTGATGTTATGGAGATTATGAAAGAAAGTAAAACTGAAAGCGGTGAAAGAATTGATTGGTGCACAAAATGTAAAAGCTATTGCCCAAATGTTGATTTGCGCGTAAATGGTAAACGCCCAAATTTTGATATGATGGCGCTTGGCTTACTACATCTTGATATGATAGCAGCAGAAAAACAATTAACTCCTTTAACTCCATCATTTTGGAATACTTTTAATACCTCTGAGGGATAATAATGAATATTGGTGCTTATACTTATCAAGAATTTAAACAATTAGCAGAAAATTTTCACGGCTATGCAGCGCCTGGGCTACTTATCGGTGGCTATATGGTTGAAAAAGCAAAGTCTTTACTTCCAGAAGGAACTTTATTTGAAGCCGTTGTTGAATCATCAAAATGTTTGCCAGATGCAGTGCAATTGCTTACTTTGTGTTCAACAGGAAACATGCGTGTAAAGATTGAAAACTTAGGCAGATATGCTGTTTCTTTAGGCGATAAACATACAGGCGAAGGCGTTCGCGTAAGCTTAGACTGTGAAAAAATGAAAAACTTTCCTGAAATTCATGCATGGTTTTTCAAAACAAAAGCAAAAAAAGATCAAGATACTGTTTTGCTTGAACAAGAAATTGAAAAAGCGGGCGATTCAATTTTGAAATATGAATATGTAAAGGTAAAGAAAACATATCTTGGGCATAAACATATGGATGCAATTGGCGTTTGCCCTTTATGCGAAGAAGCGTATCCGCTCAACGATGGCCCTATTTGCCGTGGTTGCCAAGGAGAAGCTCCTTATAGCATTATGAAAAAAATGCCAGCAGAGCAGTGCGAAGTGCAAAATATTTCTATTTCACCTGAAACTGCAAAAAGAGCTAAAGATTTACCGCAAGGCATTGAGATTGTTCCCGTTGAGGAAGCAGTCGATAGAATAGTTGCGCATGATATGACACGCATTGAACCAGGTTCATTTAAAGGGCCTGAATTTAGTGCTGGGCAACGCATTTCTGTTGGTGATGTGTGCAGACTTCAGCAAATGGGGCGTTTCCATGTGGCTGTTCATGAAGAAAATAGTAAAGAAGATGCAAATCTTGTGCACGAAAATCAAGTTGCAGAAAATTTTGCAAGAAGAATGGCTGGCAATAATATTAACTATGATTTACCACCAAAAGAAGGTAAAATTGATCTAAAAGCTACTGTGAGTGGTGTGTTATCTGTTGATTATAAGCGCATGGAACAATTTAATATGGTTCCTGAAGTTATGGTGGCTTCACGTCAGCATGGCATGCTTGTAAAAGAAGGAAGTAAAATTGCTGGAACTCGTGCTATTCCACTCTTTTTACAGAAAAAATATTATAATAAAGCATTAGAAATACTTTCAGATAAAGCTTTATTCAATATTCATCCATTACGTGAAGCAAAAGTAGGAATTTTAGTTACAGGAACTGAAATCTTCCAAGGTCTTATTGAAGATAAATTTATTCCTATCATTACAGGAAAAGTGACAAATCTCAATTCTACAGTAGTAGCAAGTAGAATTGCGCCTGATGATAAAGAATTAATGACAAAAGCTATAAACGAATTACGTGAAGCGGGGGCTGATCTTCTTATCACAACTGGCGGATTATCCGTTGACCCTGATGACGTAACGCAAGCAGTTTTACTTGAAGCAGGGCTTACAAATGTGCTTTATGGTATGCCTGTTTTGCCTGGTGCTATGAGCTTGATTGGTGAAATTCCAGCAAAAGATGATAAAGTTGCAATGCAGGTTATTGGCGTGCCAGCCTGTGCCTTATATGCAAAAACAACTTTCTTTGATTTGATTTTGCCACGAGTGCTTGCAAATTGCGAAATTACAAGAGCAGACCTTGCCAGGATGGGCGAAGGGGGCTTTTGCATGTCTTGCCACGTGTGCACATGGCCAAAATGCTTCTTTGGAAAATAAGAAATTTTATTTCCAATAAGAAAAAACTATAAATAACGAAAGGCAGATGTAAATGATATAACTGCCTTTTTTTATGTATTTTAATTGTTAGTATGATAAGCACTATAGTAAGAGCTAATCAATTCTAATCTATGATTTTTTGCAAATATGTGTTCAAATTTATTCTCTTTAACTTTTTCTTGAGGAATGTAGTGTTTATTTTCAACTGCTTGTAAAAATTCAATAAGTTGATTACTTGTTTGGTTCTCATTGTTGTTTGAAACTATATTGAAGGGTGTTGCTGCATTTATAAGTTTTATGGCTTCTCTCATAGGAAAATCTCCTTTACTTGTTCTATGAGGTAAATATATATACTATTAGAATAAATGCTAGTACGATATTTTATGATACTACTATCTATTTTGATACTTTCAAAGATGATACTTTGCTAAATTAATTTGATTTATATTTTTATTTTACGTGGATTAAATTAAAAAAATTAATTTATGATAAATCCTCTTTATGAAGTTGTTTTATTTATCGAGTTTTTATCAAATGATATTTCTTGAACTTCATTTGATTTTACTATATAGTTTTTTCTCAAAGAAAAGGAGTTTATTGTGATTGATTTTAATCCTGTAAGTAAGCATTATGATTTGTTAAATCATCTATTAAGTTTAGGTGTTGATTATTATTGGCGTTATTGCATGGTAAGCCGTATGCTTTTTGGGCCTAAAAAGAAAATTCTTGATATGGCAGCAGGCACTCTTGATGTGAGCATTGCTTTAGCAAAAAAGTTTACTGAATCTGAAATAATTGCAGGTGATATTTCTGAACAAATGCTTGAAATGGGTAAGAAAAAAATCTCAATCAAGCATAAACATCAAATTAAAACGCAAATTATTGATGCGCAAGAAATTCCTTATGAAGATAATTCTTTTGATGCTGTAACTATTGCTTTTGGCATTAGAAATGTTTTTGATAGACATAAAGCGCTTTCAGAAATGAATAGAGTGCTTACAAGCGGCGGGCAACTTTGCGTTTTAGAATTTTCGCCAATTACAAAACCAAAATTTCTTGCAAAAGCATTTGAATTTTATTTAGAAAAAATTATGCCGAAAATTGCAAAATTGATTTCAGGTGAAGAAGAATCATATGTGTATCTTGCTAAATCCATTAAAGAGTTTCCAGCTCCTAAAGATTTTTGTGAAGAAATACGTAATGCAGGTTTTGATTTTGTTTTGCATAAAAAGCTTACTTTTGGTGCGGCAAATCTTTATATCGCAAATAAATCATAAGTATTTTATATTACATTAAAAAAATAAAGCCACTAGCAAAAGTTAGTGGCTTTTCTATGTGTGAATGCGTTTACTAATTATAGAATGATAGGCAGAAGAATAGCCATCAAAATATGGAAGAATGAAGTGCTCAAGGCAGTAATTTTCAATTGTTTGTCTAAAACCGCGCTTTCTAAGCTTGTAAATACCGTATAGGTTGAATACATAAGCGGTGCAGCAAAAATAATTAAAGGCATGCCTACAAAGCCAATTTCTTGATAAAAATAAATAAGCCATGTGTAAACACCAAGGCCTACTAAAGCAAGTTGATAAACCCTTGCGCCTTTTTCACCAAGTTTTGAAGCTATGGTGATTTTTCCATTCAAAATGTCACCTTTCATATCACGCGTATTATTGATATTTAAAACAGCGGTTGAGAATAAACCTGCTGAAATTGCAGGAAGAAGTGGTGCATTTGTTAAAGTATCAGTGAATAAATAGTAAGAACCTAAAACTGCAACTAATCCAAAGAAAACAAAAACAAAATAATCGCCTTTTGCATTGTAACCATAAGGTTTTTTGCCTAAAGTATAAAACATCGCGGCTAGAACTGAAGCAAGAGCAAGAAGTGCAAATGAAAACCATTGCATTACATTTGAACCAAAAGCTAAAGAAAATAAAATAAGAGCAGCTAAAGCAATAAGTCCAATTACAATCATTATACCTTTTTTCATTTCTTTTTGTGAAATTTCACCTGAACTTACAGTGCGTTTTGGGCCAACTCTTGTTGCGCCATCAACATCATTATTAGCATCGCCAAGATCATTAGAAAAATCTGAAAGTGTTTGCAATAAAACACCTGTAATAACAGTAAAAAAGAAAATGGGAAATGAGAAAAATCCTTCAACTGCAGCAAGTGAAGAGCCAAGGAAAAGCCCTGATAAGGAAAGGGGCATAGTGCGCAAACGCATAGCACGAATCCAAGCGCTTGTTTTAGGATTATTTTTAAATGATTCTAATGTCTTGTTCATAATAGCAACCTTAATTCTATTCAATAATATAAATTTTATTTAGCTTACAGAAAAAGCATAAAAAGTCAAAAGAATAGTGCAGTGGTTAAGAAAGATGAAGTAATGCACTAATTTTTTCTATAGCTTTAGAATAATAAAAAAAGGAAAACTCTTTTGAATTTTCCTTATATATTTGTATTAATCTAAAATTCTGCCATCTGTTGAAATGGTGATAACCTGCCATGGAATCATATTTTGATTCTCCTCATAAGCGTTTTTCAATGCATTTTTTAGTGCAACCTCAATGCCTCCACAGCAAGGCACTTCCATTCTTACAAGCGTTATTGACTTAATTTTATTGTTTTTGATGATTTCAGTAAGCTTTTCAGTATAATCGACTTGATCAAGTTTTGGGCAGCCAATAAGTGTGATTTTGTTTCTAATGAAATCATTATGAAAATTTGCATAGGCATAGGCCGAACAATCAGCAGCAATAAGTAGAGCAGCATTATTGAGATAAGGCGCAGTTGGTGGCACTAATTTTATTTGTATTGGCCATTGCCTTAGTTGGCTTTGTGGAAAACCAGCTTGTTGAGTTGAAGTTTGATGTATTTGTGGATTTGCTTGCAAGTTTTGCATGGGTTTAGCAGAAAGCGGAGTAAGCTCATTTCTTGCAAAGCTTTTTGCTTGTGAACCAGCACAACCTGAACTTGTTCCCATAGTTGAATTTATCTGATTATTTTCTGCTTTTGGATTATGAGGATTTTGCGCATGATTTTTGTTTTTTATTTCTTTTTCTGAAAATGAAATTGCATCAACAGGGCACATAGGTAAACAATTGCCAAGTCCATCGCAATAATCGTCATGCACAAGTTTTGCTTTACCATCAATTATTTGAATTGCACCTTGTTGGCATGCATTTGCACAAAGTCCGCAACCGACGCATTTTTCTTCATTAATTTGAATCATATTTCTAGCCATTATATGTAGTCCTACCATAGTTTTTACTTTTGAAATCTATTTCTTGATTTCTTGATATAGGTAGGACTGAATCTTGCTTTTGTCTATGGCATAGGTCACATTAAATTAAAATTATAAACAGAAAATCAATATTAAAATAAAAAACCTCCACATACAATATGCAGAGGTTTCTCACTTTATTTGTTATTTTTGATTAGTTTTTACGTAATCTTTCAACTGCATCAGATAAATCTTTTGCTACTGTGAATAATCCATTTACAGCTTGTTCAGCTTTATCATCAACAGCAGCAACATCGCTTGAAGCTCTAATCATCGCTTCTGTGCTTTGCTTTATTTCAAGAGAAGTTGCAGCTTGCTCTTCACTAGCAGAAGCAATTGAGCGAATTTCATTTGCTGTATTATCAGCGAGGTTTTCAATATTTGTAAGCGAATTTGCTGCTCTATCAACAACTTCAGCAGATTTTGAGATAAATTCTGCTGCATTTCTCATCGCGCTCATATTTGATTGTGTGCCTTCCTGAATGGTGATAATTGCCATATTAACTTGTTTTGTAGCTTCCATTGTTTTTTCAGCTAGTTTTCTTACTTCATCAGCAACAACAGCAAAACCACGGCCTGCTTCGCCAGCACGCGCTGCTTCTATAGCAGCATTAAGTGCAAGCAAGTTAGTTTGATCAGCAATATCTGTAATCACATTCATAATAACGTCAATTGATTCAGCTTGTGTGCCAAGAGTTTCAAGTCCAGCACGCATAGACAAACTTTGCGATTCAATTTCAGCCATATTTGTGCTTACATCATTCATAAGCGTACGGCCTTGTTGAGCTTCTTGGAAGGTATCATTTGCTAAAGTTGCTGTTCTTGCTGAGCTTGATGCAACTTCGGTAACAACTGAGTTCATTTCATTAATGCCAGTTGTAATGTGCCCGATTCTACCTTTTTGCGCATCTGTAAGCACTTGTGATTCTTCAACTGCTTCAATAAGATCATTTGTTGCTTGGTTTAGTTTGTCAACAATGCCACCAATTTCTTCAGCTGCTTGTAAAATACCTTCACGTCTTGCTTTTTCGCCATTAATTTTTGCTTGTTCAGCTTCTTCAAGCGATTTTTTTGATAAATCTAAAGCAGTTTCAGCTTCTTTTATTTTACTATTTGCAGTTTCAATAAGTTCAACTAGTTTTGCAACCATAGCAAGCAAAGATTTATGTAAGACTTGTAATTCACCTTTGAATGATTTTGAATCAGTTGGAATTGCGTTAAGATTACCATTAGCTACAGCTTGAGCCGCATCAGCTAAAACTTCAACAGGCTTTGCAATTGAACGAGAAATAAAAATTGCTATAATAACTAAGAATGCAACAATAAAGATGCTTCCAAATAAAACGCTTATAGCAATATCCATAGTTTCGCTAAACACTTCTGCTTCTTCTTGAAGCATAATATATGTCCAGCCATTTTCATCAACATAAACGTTTGCAAGCATTGCAGTGTCATCTAATGTGAGTGTTGCAATTTCGTCAGAATTAGAATTGTTTTTAATAATTGCTTGAAGCTCTGAAACTTGACTTGATGGCAGTTCAGAAAGTTTTTTACCAACCCAAGAACTGCTGCCGCTTGCATGGTGAGGGTCAGCAATAATTTGCCCATAAGAGTTTAAAAGCATCATATAGCCAGTTTCACCAACACGAACACTATTTACTTCTTTATTAATAGTATCAAGCGCAATATCAATTCCCATAACACCAAGGATTGATCTATCGCTTCCATAAACTGGTGTTGCAATTGTTGTTACAGCCCCTGATTTATCCGCAGAAGGATAGGCTTCAGTGATAATTGTTTTTCTTGAATTTATTGCGTCAGTATACCATGAACGAGTTGTTGGATTGTAACCAGCTGGTAAGAAGCTATCTGGGCTCTGTAAAAAGCCACCGTCTTTATTTGATAAATAAACAACAGTATACGCTGGAAAGAAAGATTTTAACCCAAAGAATTGATCATACACCTTTCTTGCTTCTGGTAATAAAGTATTTTTATTTGTAACACCTTCAGGTGCATCAGTATAGTTTTCAATAAATGCAATCCCTTCCTTGATATTTCCTGTTCCTGACTGGATTTGAATATTAGAAAGTGCAGTTTCAAAAAATAAATTAACATAAGAACTCATACGTTCTAGCTGAGCGCGACTGTTAATCGTGAAGTTTGTTGTAAGCGCATCTTTAACTTCATAAGAAACTATAGTAGTTAAAGATCCAACAGAAAACACAACAGCAAAAACTATAGATAAAATAATTTTTGTACCTATTCGCATAAAAAACCTCTATTAATAATTATTCAGCATAATAAAAAATTATACTATTAAAAAGTAAAATAAAACACTATACAATTAATTTATCGACAAATAAGCAAGGAAGAATAGGGGGGATTAAAAAATAAATTTAATATAATAGTTTAAAAATAAATTTTATTTTTGAACTTCATCAATTCTCGCTTGAATACGTTCTTCTTTAGCTTGAGAAATTGTGTTATTCTTGTTTGTTTTAATAAGAATTTTATTTTTATACATTTCTTTATCAACTGTTGAGTAAAAAGAATCAAAAGATGCTTTTGAAACGCCTTTAAAAATTCCATAGCCCGCTGCAATATCAAAATTATATGAGCGGCCATAGTTAATATCAGCAATTTGTTCTTTCATGTAGGCAAAACGTTCTTCCACTTCTTCAGGATTAGTTGTGTTGAGTATAGCAATAAATTCATCACCGCCAACACGGAAAATTTTACCATACTTTGAAAAAGCATCAACTAAAATTGAGTGTGCTTCAATGAGTGTTCTATCACCAACAAGGTGCCCAAAATTATCATTGATAATTTTAAGATTATTCATATCAAAAATAATAAAAGTAAATTCTTTAACTTTCTTAGCATTTTCTTTGTTTTCAAAATATTCATAAAGTTCAGAATGGTAAGCTGTTGAATTTAAACCATCAGTAAGCTTATCTTTAAATGAATATTCTTGAAGCATATTTTTTAATTTTTCAACAACAGAAATAATTTGCCCAAGCTCATCTTTTGTAAGATATTTTTTCGAAATACTCATTCTCATATTACCAGTTTCAGCTATTTTTGAAATAAAGGATGAAATTTCAGAAAGATGAGTTATATATATAGTAACTGAATAATTAATAACAAAGTAAATGAGTACTACGATAACAATTGAGGCTATGAGAACAAAACTAAAAAATAAGTCAGATCGTTTTTGGTTTTCTTCTAAAGCCGTATTCATTACGATAACTTCTTTATCATGTATTGCTTGAATACTTCTAAAGAAAGAATTTGCTATAGGTGTTACTGCCTGCAAAGCTTCAAGTGCTTCAGCATATTTTTGACTATCCATATATATATTTGCGGATAGTATCATATATTCTTTATATTTTTCTTTTTCTTGGATAATAATATTAAATTTTGCAAGCTCTTCTTCATTAAGCATTTTTGCAAATTCATTCATGCTTGTATCAAGGGCTTTGAATTTTTGAAGATAATCAGTGTACATAATAGTACGTTCGAGCAATTCAGGCTCAAAAAGAATGTCACGCCCTAACACACGGCAAGCATACATTTTTTTTTCGATGGCATTTAAAAGTTCAACTTTAACAAAACTTTCAGTGTAAATTTTTTTTGATTGTGAATTTATATTATATACTGAAGCAATTGAAAGAAAAGCAAAACAAAGAATAAGCGCATAGAGAATAGCTTGCATTGGATAAAACTTATTCTTTATTGGCGCGTTGAGAAGCCATTTTTTCCAGAAATTAAACATATAAAAAAACCTAATTATGTAATGATGAATTGTCCATCGTATTGTTGTAAATAAGCATGTTTTGTATATATTTAAAAATAAATTTTGTCTAGCAAAATAACTGTACATTTAAGCAATAAAGTGTGCACTTCTAGAAGCTGTAAAAAGAAAGCTAAATATAATATTTATTATTTCGACAGGTTACACCTCCTTCTTCTTGTGTGAAAGTGTGAAAAAAAAGTATAATTAAATATAAATATAATTAAAAAATAAATTTTTGATAATAATTACTGCTTGCTTTCATCTACGTTCCTATTGAAAACTTAACTTGATATAAGTAAAAAAATGATGTAATTTGAAAACCATAGTAAAAGTAAAAATTTGTTTTTATATTTGCTTTTATTTCTAGCCTTTTTTATATTTATGCATTCAGATTTTTTTAATACTTTAGTTTTATCCTTCTAAACAGTATTATTTGTGTATTAAGTTTTAAGGTGTCATGAGTTTTTTTATTTTATCTGTCTATTTTACTCGTTGAAATGTATCCTTTATTTTTGAATAATTGTTTTTGTAGCTCTTGAGAGCAGTCATTGTGAATAAAAAAATTATAACGTCTGAAGGAGGCAAATACTAGAGAAATTGCAGTTTTCTATTAACAGGAATAAACTGCAATAGAACAGAAAAATGCGCAATTTGGCTTACTTGAGTAAAATCCTTGACAAAAAAGATAAAATAATTTATAAACTCTTTATGATTATGTGAATAAAATAACTTTAGGAGAGGAGCTTTTATGAGTACAACTGAAAATAGAGTTGTGGATAAGGCAAAAACTTCTTTGTCTGACCTATGGACAAAGGAAGATTACTGGGCGATTTGGTTAGGTTTTTTAGTTATTGTTTTTAGTTATTTTTATTTTGTTGAGGGCTACAAAGCTCCTTATCTTGAAAAAATACAAAATTATCAAGAAATAATAAAAACAGAAGAAGCAGCCCCATTTTCCACTGTTGCGTTAATTGAAGCACAAGCTGGAATTAAAGGATTGCAAGCTAAAAGTGAAGATGGACCAAAAGCTCTTTTAGCGGTTTTAAAAACCCCTAATAAATGGCTTTCAAACCCAATTGAAGCTGTTTACCTTTCAGAAGCATCAGCAAACGCTAAAAATGCTGATAAAACTGAAAATGTTGCAAATTTACAAGCGCAAGCAAAAATAGCATATGATGTTGCAAAAACAGCAGAAGCTGCTGCAAAAGCTGCAAATTATTCAAGTGAAGACTTGAACAAAATTGCTGACACTGCTGTTCAAGCATGGTCTTCAGTAAATTCTGATTACACAAAAGCAAAAGCTAAATTAGCGAAACCTTACAACCTTATTCCTAATTTACTTCTTTTAGGCGTAATTTTTGCTTTCATGTTCTCAATTGGTGCATTTTTCATGAAGTGGGATGTAAAAGCATTTTTCCCAGGTTTCTTGGGTGTTTTTGTTTTCACTTTATTTGCTGCAGTTTTAGGAAAACAATCAACAATGGGTGGTTATGGCTTAAACACTGAAGTTTGGGCTATCATTTTAGGTATGGTTATTGCTAACACAGTTGGCACACCTAAATGGGTGAACCCAGGCGTTCAAGTTGAATATTTCATCAAAACTGGTTTAGTTTGCCTTGGTGCTGAAGTTTTATTCTCAAAACTTCTTGCTATCGGTATTCCAGGTATCTTCGTTACTTGGTTCGTAACTCCAGTTGTTTTAGTAACAACTTATATTTTCGGCCAAAAAGTTCTTAAAATGGAGTCAAAAACTCTTAACATCACAATTTCAGCAGATATGTCAGTTTGTGGTACATCAGCTGCTATCGCTACAGCATCTGCTTGTGGTGCGAAAAAAGAAGAACTTACACTTGCAGTTGGTTTATCACTTACCTTTACAGCAATTATGATGATTGTTATCCCTACTGTTGCAAATGCTTTAGGCTTCCCAGAAGTTTTAGCAGGTGCATGGATTGGTGGTACTGTTGACTCAACTGGTGCTGTTGCTGCTGCTGGTGCGCTTATCGGGCCTACAGCTATGCAAGTTGCTGCTACAATTAAAATGATCCAAAACATTCTTATCGGTGTAACTTCATTCTTCGTTGCTGTTTACTGGACAACAAAAGTTGAAGCAATTCCTGGTCAGAAAGTAAGCGTAATGGAAATCTGGCACAGATTCCCTAAATTCGTTCTTGGTTTCTTAGTTGCTTCTATCATTGCTTCTTCATGGTACACAACTCTTGGCGATATGGATGGCGTAAACTTACAGTCAGCTCTTTTCAACAATGGTTTACTTACTATGACTAAAGGCGTAAAAAGCTGGTGCTTTGCTTTAGCATTCCTTGCTATTGGTTTAGCAACTGACTTCCGTGTGCTTCGCCACTACTTCAAAGGTGGAAAACCGGTTATCTTATATGTTTGCGGTCAATCATTCAACTTAGCATTAACATTACTTATGGCATACATTATGTTCTATCTTGTATTCCCAGATATTACAGCATCATTATACCTATAGTAGAATAGTTGATAAATAAATAGAAAAACTCCTTTTTGTGTTGAAAAATGCAAAGGGGAGTTTTTCAATACAATTCACATAGTTTTTGACAAAATTTATAATTTGTTTTATTCTTATAAAGAATTTGAAAAGTGTTATTGGGAGATAGTATGAAAGGAATTTTAAAATTAGGTCTATATAGTTTTTTACTTTTTTTGTTTTTTGCTTATGTTGGACCCTTTATGATTTCACTTTCTCCTACTTGGCAAGGCTTGAATAGAGAACTTGAAGAGCATGGCGTTGAAGGCGGCGCACTTTTTTATACGGAAATTCCTTTTATTGAAGATGCTGAAAAGCATATTAGGGCAAGCGTAAAAAAAGGCATGGAAATTCGAGAAGAAAAAAAACAAGCTGAAGAAAATAATACTGCTGATAATTCATAAATAAGATTGAGAAAGGGCTTTCATAAGAAAGCCTTTTTTTATTTAATAAAGTAATTAAGAATTTTTGATTCGTCTAGATTTATTTTGTATTCATTGTTGTATTGACTTAAATTTCACAAACTAGTAGTTTAGTTATAACAAAGCATCTGAATTTATAAAGAAAGGGTATGAAATGAACACAACAATAGAAAATATTAAGGCACGCAGAAGTTGTAGAAAATATTTGCCAACTCAAATTACTGATGATGAACTCAATGCCGTGTTAGAAGCGGGTATGTATGCTCCAAGTGGTATGGGTAAACAATCGCCAATATTTATTGCTATTCAAGATCCTGAAATAATTGCTGAGCTTTCAAAAATCAATACTGCTCTTTGGAAGAAAGGCAAGGACGCATTTTTTGGCGCTCCAACTTTAATTGTTGTGCTTTCAAACCCAAATACTATTCATACCTATCAGCTTGACGCAATGGCTTCTGTAACAAATATGCTTATAGCAGCAGAATCATTAGGCCTTGGTTGTGCATGCATTTCACGAGCAAAAGAAGAATTTGAAACTGAATACGGCAAAAATCTTCTTAAAAAACTTGGAATAGATACTGCTTATGTTGGTGTAGAACATGTAATTCTTGGTTACCGTGATGGTGAAAGGCATAAACCACTTGATAGAAAAGAAAATAGAATCTTTAAAATTTAGAGATAGCGATTATAACTAACAAAATTTCATATTTAAAAAATAAAGTCTTATGCACTTATTCAACTGAGTAAATGCATAAGACTTTTCTTTATTAAACTAAACTTTAGATAAAGAAAGAAACCGCACAATAGACTAATAATAATGCCATTACAGTATTTGTTATTCTTGCATGCTTTGAAAATAACACACGAAAGGCAGAGCCGAATAATGCCCATGCAATTGTTGAAAAAAAGCCGAATAAAGCAAAAACTATGCATAGTAAAGCAAGCATAGAATAGTCAGTGCTATAATAGGGTAAAACATAGGCTTCTAGGCAAAGCGTTGTAAAAATATAAGCTTTTGGGTTTACAAATTGTAATAAAGTGCCTATCCCTACTCCAATGGGCGCGCCATTATTGGTTTTTCTTTCGCCGCTTTCAATCTTACCTGTTGAAGTGTAAGTTTTATAGGCAAGATAAAGAATGTATATTGCGCCAATATAAAGAAGTGGCTCCATAATAATAGGCAGAGTATCTTTCATAAAAAGTGTGAGAAAAGAGCAGAGCGCACTTACGCCAACCATGCCGAAAAAAACTCCACAGTTGAAGGGGAATGTATGCTTGAAGCCAACCCAAGAAGCTTGACTCATAGCTAAAATATTATTCGGGCCTGGGGTAATGGAAGCTACTAAAACATACACTGAAAAAGAAAACCAATCAAACATATTTGTGCGCCTTTTGTAAAAAATAAAAAAACAAATTATTTCCCTTTAGTAAGTCTGTCAAGAAAATAGATGAGGCAACTATCATTATTTAGAAAATTTTTCTTATTCCTCTATTAGTTTTTATTCTTTTGCCGATATAAATAGATGTAGAATTGCACTCATTATTTAAGATTTAATTCCACAATATAAATATGGAGATTGCCTATGTCTGGAATTGCTAATATATCACTTGGTTTTGATACTCAACAAAACAATAGTCTTTTTGGTGTAAATAATTTTCAAAAGACTGATTCAGGTAATAATAGTAGTCTTATCAAAGGCAGTTTTTCATCTGCTGTTCCTTCATGGCAATCAAAAGAAGATAGCGTAAGCATTTCAAGTGAAGCAACAGAAGCATATAATAATTCACGCATTCAGCTCACTACTTCAATGGCTGATTTTTCCGTTGCAGGGCATTTAGAAAATACAAGTTCAAGTAGTTCAAAGAATGATAAAAGTTTACTTGATGAATTGGCTGAATTGAATGAAGGCAAAAAAACTTTGAATGAAATTGGCGATTATACCTCCAAAGCAGTAAAAGAATTTGCCGCTGGTGGCAGTGTTGAAATTTTCACTCTCAATGGCAGTGGTGGCGCAAACTCTGCTATAGCTGAAATCAAAAATGCTGACGGCACTTCAAGCTTCATCAAAATTGATGAAAACACTATTTTTAGTCAAGATTCAAATGGTAATATTATAACAACCACCTCTGATTCAAGTGAAATTCTTGGCACTGATAGTGATGACTTTATTGTAAATATTAATGCGAAAAATATACATGTAGGCAATGGAAATGATACTATTTTAAGTTTTGCAAATAGTGGTAATCTAACTTTAGGTAGTGGAAATAATACTGTTATTGGTGGAACAAGCTCTGCATTTTTAAATATTCAAGCAGGTAATGGTAATAATGTAATTTCTGATTTGAATATAAGTGGTAGCTTTGGAAATGGAAATAATACCATCACAGGCGCAAGCATGACTGATGTTACTTTTGGCGACGGAAATAATACTATCGATGTAGATTTTATGAAAAATACAATCTTTGGCGATGGTAACAATAAGATAACTAGCAAAAGTGCTTATGAAATAACTTTGGGTGATGGCGCAAACACACTCACAGCGCAAACGCTCACAAAAGCAATTTTTGGTGAAGGCAATAACAATATCTCAGCACAACAAATAAATGAAATTGAACTTGGCAATGGTAACAATTCAATTTCAGCTTTTGCACCAGAAGAATCAAAAGATATGCCACATCTTCCATTTGGAATTAATGGATTAAAAGTTGGCGATGGCGATAACTCCATTCAAGGTACAAGCATACAAGACGCTGAATTAGGCGAAGGCAATAATAGTGTAAGCGTGCAATATCTTAAAGGTGACTTAGAAGCAAAAGACGGGAAAAATAATATTTTTGTAGAAAATATTTTCCATAAAGATGCAGATATTACTTTAGGTGGTGGCAATAATACACTTGCTGTTAACACTGGCGAAATAACAGCTGGGCAGATTTCTTTAGGAAATGGAAATAATAAAGTTTCTTTTGAAGCCTTGCAAGGGCGTGTAAATTTTGGTGATGGTAATAACGAAGTTCATCTTGATGAAGGTAAAAATACTCAGCTAAATTTTGGTAATGGTAAAAATAACATCAATGCCTATGAAGCAAACGAACTTTCTGTAAGAGCAGGAGTAGGCGAAACTACGCTTGATTCGCATGGTTCAGCAGATAATCTTTACTATAAAAGCGAAGGGATAGATAAAATAAGTGTAAATGGTTCATTGACAAATAGTAATATAAAACTTGATGGACGTGGTGAATCAAACATAGAAGTAAAAGACTTTATCTATGACTCTTCAATAAGAATGGAATCAAATAATAATCTTCTTCAAGCAAATGGTGTTTTCAATTCTTCCCTAACAATGGAAGATAAAAATAATGCCATTTCAGCTTCTGCCATCTATAACACAAATCTTAAAGGTGAAAATGTTTCAATGAATGAAGAACTTATCTTTCATGGAACTTTAAATTCAAAAAATGCGTCAAATATTCGTGAAGAAAAGCAAGCTGAAGAAATTAATTCACTCTATACAAACTTTATGCAATCATACACAAAAGAAACAATGGCAAGAATAAATAAAGATTATGAACCATACAGAATAAAATAAATTTAAACTTTATAAATAAAAATACTATTAAAGAGCTTATTAATCTAAAATAATAGGCTCTTTTTTTTGTTTTTTACTTATAACTAACAAAATAAAGTTAGTTTAGAAATATAATTGTTGACAGTATTCATTTGCCTTGATAAATATAGATGGTCTATTTTTGTGCACAAAGACCTTTGTTTTTGGCAAATTTTTAGGCAATTATGATTTCTATATTAACGTATAGAGATAAGGGTTTATATATTATGATGTTTTCAAAAGGTTTATATTTTGCTTTATTATTGCTTGCGTTTTTCTTGTTTTCACAAGAATCTTTTGCAAGTTCTGAAAATAATAAAGAAATTGAAGAGAAAACTCTAAATATACCAATAGAAAAAACTACTATTAATGCATGGGAAGGCGTTGATTCTTCCACCGAAATTAAAGATGTTCGCCTCTATAAAAAAGACAATTTCAGAATTTTCTATTTTACCGACGGGCCGAATAAAATTACTCCTGAAGATTTAGATAAAAATAAAGTTCCTGATTTTGTTGAAGATGTTATGAAGCAATTTTGGGCAACTCAACATCTTTTTATGGATGTTTTTGGCTATCCACAACTCAATGAAACTCCTTACTATAAAGGGGTTAATCTTGTAGATATTTATATTTTAAATAGTAATGAGCTTATGGGTGCAAATGGTGTTGCTATGCAAATGCCAGAACAGGCTTTAATTCGCCCAGAAGGTGAACTTGCAATTAAAGTTTATTTAAAAAAAGGCTTTAATTTCAAATCTTCCTCAACAATTACTCATGAGTTTTTCCACCTTATTCAAAATGGCATGACAGAAATCCATAACCTTTGGTTTACTGAAGGTTTAGCACGCTGGGCGGAAGATTTATTAGTAGCAAAAAATTATCAAAAAGATCCGCGCTGGGATTATTATAAATTGATTAAAGCAAAAGATGTGCTCAAGCATGTGCAATCTCTTTCTTATGATGCAGGAAAATTTTTCTGGATTCCATTAACTTTGCAATTTGGTAATAATAAAACAATGAGTTTTCAAGATTATCCAATATATACTTTAACCTACAGCGATGGAACAAAAGTGTTTCAAGATAATAAAATAGCTGGCGTTCTTATGATTAAAGAAATTTTGAAAAATCTGAATAAGGCTGATAAGCAAATAGAAAAAGATTTTGGTTTTACAATTTGGACAAAGAAAGAAAGAGCTCATCCACGCAATAATCCTTATATTCTGAAAGCTATTAGCGATGCGATAAAAAGTCATTGCAAGTAATAGTAGCAAATTTTGGTTGAAATATTATAGATTTTCACAGCTTTACTTTTGATAGTATAAAAGTCTTTTTTATTGACAAGACTAAAGAAAACTATCTATAGTCTTGTATAAACTTTTTTAGGATTTTACTATGACTGAAGATACAGACTTTTTCTTTACTTCTATAGCTGTTATTTACAGAAAATTTCAAATGTTTATTAATAATGAGCTTAATTGCTTTGAACTTCATTCTTCAGAAATTCCATTTCTGATAACTCTTCTTTTTTATCATGATGGGATGTTGCAAGACGATTTATCAAAAAAAACAAAGCTTGATAAGGCAGCAACAAGCCGTGCCTTGCGTTCATTAGAAGAAAAGAATTTTATATATCGAAAAGAAAGCCCGCATAGTAATAGGCACAAACAAGTGTTTTTACAGCCAAAAGCATTAAAGATTAAAGATGATATTGAGGCAACTTTGCATAAATGGAAAACAACTATTTTTGAAGATTATACTGAAGAAGAAATAAATACTATTTGTTCTGCATTAAAAAAAATGGCTTTTGCAGCTTCAAGAATATAAGCACTAAAGTCTAAATAAATTAATTATCTATAAAATCAGTGAGATAAAATTCTACAAACTGATTTATAACAAAATTAAAGCCCACTTCATTATTGAAGAAATGGGCTTTTGTTTTATGTTATTTTAGAAAGTGTGTTTATTGTTCTACAGGTCTGTGTTTGATGTTGATACCTTCAACTAAGAAGTAAGTGTGTTCAGCAATGTTTACAGCACGGCCTGCAATTCTTTCAATAGCACGCGTAATTAATATATAGTGCATAATAAGCCAAGGTGTTGCAGTTTTATTTGTAAGCGCTGAAATATATTCATTCAAAGCTTTAACAACTAATTCAATAATTTCTTCATGCTGTACGCGCAAAGTGTTTGCTAATTGTGTGTTTTTGTTTTTAAAACTTACAATACTTTCTTCAAGCATATATTGTGATTTATTGATAAGTTCTTTCAAACTTTCAGGAATTTCATGGTGTGGCTGTTCACGCATAAGAAGAACACGTGTTGCAATATTTGCTGATTCATCACCAATACGTTCAAGATCAACCACAAGACGAATAGCACTTACTAAAAGGCGTAAATCGCTTGCTACTGGCTGTGTGCGTGCAAGAATACTTAAAGATGCGCCATCAATTTCAATTTCTAATTCGTTGATTTCTTTATCGCCTTCTATAACTTTTTCTGCCAAGTCATAGTCGCCAGTTTTTAGGGCTTTACAGGTGCTTGAAAAAGCCTCTTGACTTTTTGTTGCCATATAAAGAAGACGTGTGCGTAAATCATCAATAAGAATGTGAACGTGATTATCAATGCGTGAATTTATGAGATCCATAATATTTTCCTTTTATTTTTATCTAATTAATATAAGAATACAAATATAACTTCAATTACAGCCTAGCCAAAACGACCTGTAATATAATCTTCTGTTTGTTTTACTGCAGGTTTTGTGAAGAGTGTTCCAGTTGGTGAATATTCAATCAATTTACCCATATAGAAGAAAGCAGTGTGGTCAGAAACACGAGCAGCTTGTTGCATATTGTGCGTAACAATAATAATGGTGAGCTGTGATTTTAATTCGTGTATACTTTCTTCAATGTGCTGTGTTGCGATTGGATCAAGCGCTGATGCTGGTTCGTCCATAAGTAAAACTTCAGGTTCAACAGCTAAAGCACGTGCAATGCAAAGACGTTGTTGTTGCCCGCCTGATAAACCAAGCGCAGAAGAATGCAAACGATCTTTCACTTCATTGAATAAAGCCGCACGTTTGAGTGAAGTTTCAACTTTTTCAGCAATATAAAGTTCGTCTTTAATTCCATTTACACGTAAACCATAAGCAACGTTTTCAAAAATTGTTTTAGGGAATGGGTTTGGTTTTTGGAAAACCATGCCAACACGACGGCGCAAATCAACGCTATCTTTATTTTCAAGAATTGATTCATTATCAAGAAGAATTTTACCTTCAACACGTGTGCCAGGAATAAGATCATTCATTCTATTGATGCAACGCAAGAAAGTTGATTTACCACAACCAGATGGCCCAATAAGAGCGGTTACATTTTTTTCATAAAAATCTAAGTTTATATCAAAAAGAGCTTGTGAACTGCCATAGAAAAAATTAAGGTTCTGCGCTTTAATTTTTGTTTGAACGTTTTGATTTTGTGTTGCATTTTCATTTGTAACTATCATGTAAACTCCGTAAATTATTTGTAAAGAGGAATGTTAAATTTAATTGTAGCGCCAACAATATTTGTTGTGTCAATAAGTGCTGGCGAATGGTGAAGAGCATAAATTGTACCATTTGCTTTTTCAACAATATGTTTGCAAAGTGATAAACCTAAACCAGTGGTAAAATTACCATTATTTGAGCGATGTTTTTCAACACGATAGAAGCGTTCAAAAACTCGAATAAGGTCTTCTTGTGGAATGCCAGGGCCAAAATCTTGCACATGGAAAGTGCAAAGATTATCTTCAATTTCAGTTTTCAAGATGATTTTTGATGATTCATCTGAATAGCGCACAGCATTTTCAAGAAGATTTCTGAAAACTTGGCTTAGTCTATCTGCATCTATTGCAAGATTGACTTCTTCATCCATTAAACTTACTAATTCAATTTTCTTTTCGTCAAGCAGTGGTTGGCATTCTTCTAAAGCAGTTGTGAAACCATCTTTAAGAAGTGAAGAAGCATTTATCTGGTTTGCTTGATCATTCTCAACTTGTGAAAGGGAAAGAAGATCTTTTACAATTCTATCAAGATGCTTTGCATTTTTTGTAATAACTTGAACAAACTGTTGAATTTTTTCTTTGTCAGCGTTTGGGTTATTTACCATGCTGTTCAATGTTTCAGCATAGCCTTGAATTGCAGTGAGAGGTGTGCGCAATTCGTGCGAAACGTTAGCAACTAAATCTCTTTTAATTTTTACAAGTTTAGCAAGCTGTGTAATGTCGTGGAAAACAAGAAGTAATTGAACTTCTTCTTTCATTTCTGCTTCGATAATAGTTTTTGTAATATTGATTTGGAAAATTTTAGAAGCAATTTCAATTTCAACACTGTGGAAGTTAGTATCAGAATTTAAGCTCTCTTGAATTAATTGTTCTAAAGATGCATTTTGGAAAACTTCTAAAGCTAATTTGCCGCTATAATTATCTAAACTGCCAGTAAAGTTTTCAGGTAAAATAGTAAGGAAAGCATGGTTTAGTAGAGTAATGTGGCCACGTTCATCTAAAAGCATAACGCCAGCATTGATTGAATTAAGAATGCCTTCTAGTTCATTATGCTGTTTATTAATTGTAATAAATTGTTGTCTTACGCGAGCATGCATTTCTGAAACAGCAAAAGATAAATCTTTAAATTCTTCTTTAGGTGGAAGTGATAAAGAATTTTGATTTTTTAAATTATCACCATTTCCTGTGCTTTCAATAACTTGCTTGATTTGATTGATTGACTTTTCCCAGCGTTTATCAAATAAATAAGCAACAATATAAATTGCAGATAAAACTAAAATCATAATAATGATTACAGTTTGCATAAGTGAATCAAGTCTACCAAACACTTTTGAAGTTGGCACTGCAAGGCGTAAATATCCACTTGGGAAATGTGCTGTTTTTTCAATTTGTTGTGCAACATATAATAAATCAATACCTACGGTTGCACTTGAGCGTGAAGAAGAACCAATGCCAAATTTCATTGCGCTTTGCACTTCTGGACGATTGATATGATTTTCTACATTTACTAAATCTTTTTCTGCAACTTGTGAATCATAGATAACTTTTCCTTCACTTGTGATAAGCGTTGCACGTATATCATTTGATGAAATAGTATCTAGCACTTGAATAGCAGAGGCTTTTGAAATTTCAGCTTCTTCAATAAAAATTTCAGTAAGTAAGCGAACTTCACGTTCGGTAGAATCTTTGAGGTCTTTTTCAATGGAGTCATTGAATATAGTCCAGTTAATTCCAAGCGGAAGTGCTAAACCAATAAGAAAGAGCAAAAAGAAAGGGAGGAATAGTTTGCGTTTCATTTATTTACCTATACATGCTTTTTATTTTGTAAGCGATCACGAATAATGATTGCAATTAAATTCATACCAAGAACCAAAATCAATAATACCAGTGCTGTTCCATACTGTAAAGGGCGAGTTTTTTCAATATCAGTGCCAGCAGTTGCTAATACATACATGTGGTATGGCAATGCCATTACGGATGAGAACACAGAATCTGGCATTTTTGCAGTATAAAACACAGCAGAAGTGAACATGATAGCAGCAGTTTCACCCGCAGCACGAGCAAGACCTAAAATTGCGCCAGTAAGCATGCCAGGAAAAGCTGAACGCATTACAACACGCCAAATTGTTTGTGATTTTGTTGCGCCAAGTGCAAGGCTTGCTTCACGCCATACATCAGGAACTTGACGTAAAGCTTCTTCAGCAGTTGAAATAATCATAGGAAGTGTAAGCACTGCCAAAGTAAAAATACCTGATAAAATGCTCACGCCAAATTTTAGATAAGTAACAAAAAATGCTAAACCAAATAAACCAAATACTACTGATGGAACACCAGCAAGGTTGTTTACACCAAGGCGAATATAACGTGCTATTGGTGAACGTGAACCATATTCATTAAGCCAAATTGCTGATGCTACACCAATTGGAAAAGCAATAAGCATTGAGCCAAATGATAAAACGGATGTTCCTATAATACAAGGTAAAATTCCGCCTTCAGTCATCATTCTACGTGGTGATTCTGAAATAAATTCCCAAGACATAGCTGGAAGGCCGTTAATAACCAAGAATAAGCAAATGCCTACAAGTGCAAGCACGTTGATAGCTGCTGCACAACGCAAAAGCCCAAACATAATGGCTTGTTTTTTGTATCGATATGCCGGATCTGGCATTTTATTAATAGGTGCTGTTGACATAGTAATTCCTAATTTAAAATAATCATAAAATTTTTTATTATATGTGTGACTGTTTCAATATAAAGATGCTATTGATAATTATTGGGGTTTCCAAAGAGATTCAATCTCTTTGGTCCAGCTGAAAGCGAATACTATCCTTATCACACATCCTCTAATGCTGTAGGCCAAAATCTTTATAATCCAGACGACCCAACTTGTTTATGTTTTTCAGTAATTCTAAAAGCAATAAAGTTGAAGCAGAATGTAAATGCAAATAATACTAAGCCAATAGCAAATAAAGCCAAATAATGTTCTGAAAAATACGGTGCTTCAGCCATTTCAGCTGCAATTGAAGCTGGCATAGGGCGGATAGGATCAAAAATTGAAAGCGGAATCATTGCTGCGCCGCCAGCTACCATCAATACAACCATTGTTTCACCAATAGCACGGCTCATGCCAAGCATAACGCCTGTTCCAATGCCTGATAAAGAAGCTGGAATAACAACGTGAATAAGTGTTTCCCATTTTGTTGCACCAAGCGCAAGGCTTGCTTCACGTAAAGCACGTGAAACTGAGTGCATAGCATCTTCTGAAATACTACAAATTGTAGGAACGCTCATAAATGCTAGCATAAGCGCAGCATTGAAGAGGTTTAGACCTGTTGCAATATCAAAAGTTTCTTGTAAGAAAGGCGCAACAATTACCATACCAAAAAAACCAATAACAACTGATGGTAAAGCCGCTAATAATTCTACAAATGGCTTAATAATTCTGCGGGTTTTGGAATGTGCAATTTCTGCTAAATATGCTGCTGTAAACACACCTAAAGGCACAGCAATTATACAAGAAAGAATTGTCACAAAAAGTGAACCAATAATTAAAGGTAGAATGCCAAAATCAGCAGGTGAGTGAGTAGGATACCAATACATACCAAATAAAAAGTCAAAAACAGAATAATCTTTAAATAAAGGTAAGCTGTTTGCAAGTAAAAATACGCAGATGCCGCAAAGCGAAAGAAGGGCAATCCAAGCGATACTTGTCAAAGCAGCTTTGATGAGAAATTCTTTAAAAAGTCTTTTTGTCCACATTTTGTTGCCTAATTTGTTAAGAATTTGAAATTATTGAATAAAATTTATATATGCTATTTTATGGGAAAAGGGGATACATTTTCATGCAATCCCCTTTGAGTTCATTATGAAATCAGTTTAGCTTATTTGAAAGGAATGAAGCCAACTTCTTTTACGTGTTTTTGACCTTCTGGTGAAAGAGCAAAGTCAATAAAGCCTTTTACATCACCAGCTGGTGTACCGTTTGTGTAGAGCCAAAGTTCACGTGCTAAAGGCCAAGTTTTGTTTAATGCAGTTTCAGGAGTTGCTTCTAAGCCACCAACTTTAGTTGCTTTTGTTGAAGAATCAAGGTAACCGTAACCGATATAACCAATAGCGTTTTTGTTTTTAGAAACAGCTTGAACTACAGCACC
>CAYJIN010000029.1:0-23926 GCA_964370245.1 uncultured Desulfovibrionaceae bacterium | reverse complement strand
TGGTCGTAATGAACCTTGCCCATGCGGTAGCGGTAAAAAACATAAGAAATGTTGCTTAGATAAATAATTTTTTTGATAAATAATCTTGTTTGAATAAATAAGAATTTCATATAGATAATTTGAATTGGTCGTGCTTTTATTAATTTGAACCTAACTCCATACCTAAGGGGGAAATATGCTAGTTCGTGAATGGATGATAAAAGATGTAATCACAGTAAAGCCTGAAACTTCAATGTTGAAAGCTTCAAAGCTTTTAAAGGATAATAATATTCGTCGTTTACCTGTAATTGACTCAAATAGAAAAGTTGTGGGTATTGTTTCTGACCGTGATATTAAAGATGCTTCCCCGTCAAAGGCAACAACTTTAGATATCCATGAATTGCATTATCTGCTTTCTGAAGTGAAAGTGCGTGATGTAATGACCCCTGATCCTGTAACAATCACACCAACAAACACAGTTGAAACAGCAGCTCTTCTTATGGAAGAAAAGGGCTTTGGTTCATTGCCTGTTGTTGATGAAGATGGGACACTTGAGGGAATTATTACTGATCATGACTTGTTCAAAATTTATGTTGAAGTAACTGGTTCACGCTATGGTGGAATTCAACTTTCTGTAAAACTTGAAGATGTGCCAGGTGCTACAATTCCTTTGCTTGATATGCTTCATTCACACGGGGCTAATTTAGTAACTCTTTTAAGTGCTGAATTGCCTGAAACAAAAGGCATGCGCAAAGTTTATGTGCATTTACGCCCTATGGAAAGAAGCGAAGAAAACAAGCTTATTGAAGCAGTGAAAGAGAAGTTTAATCTTACCTATTGGGTGAGAGAGAAAGTGTATGAAAACTAGGCTTATTTTTTAAATTTATGTATACTAACTTGAGGCTGACTTGAAGAAAGCAAATTTCGATAGTCAGCTTTTTTTATTAATCTATCTAGAATTATTGAAAAAAAATATTTTTAGTAAAATTAGAGAAAAGTTAAATTTACTCTTGCTATTTTTTTCATTTGTGGGTATAGTTCATTCATTGAATGACAAATTTATGTGTTTCGTTATATATAAGTGCGTCAAGGTCAAAATAAAGATTTTTTTGTCCAAGGAGGACGATCATGGCTGAAGTTTCTTTCAAAGGTAAATCATTCGAGGTTGATGAAGACGGTTTCTTACTTAAATTTGAAGACTGGTGCCCTGAATGGGTTGATTTCGTAAAAGAATCAGAAGGTATCAGCGAAATCACTGAAGATCACCAAAAAATTATTGATTTTCTTCAAGATTACTACAAAAAGAATGGTATCGCTCCTATGGTTCGTATCCTTTCTAAAAACACAGGCTTCAAATTAAAAGAAGTTTACGAACTTTTCCCATCTGGTCCTGGTAAAGGTGCTTGCAAAATGGCAGGTCTTCCTAAACCAACTGGTTGTGTATAGTATCTTACTATTCAAAGAGGCGATTCATCGCCTCTTTTTTATTATGTAGCGATTCATCGCGCTTTTTATTATGTAGCGATTCATCGCGCTTTTTATTATGTAGCGATTCATCGCCTGCTTTTTTGTATAGCGAATGTGGTTCATTTATTTAAATTTAGAGCAATTTTTGCTTTTTTATGTCTGCTAGAGCGTAATTTCGCTCTTTTCTTTATTTAAATTCTCGTTTATTTTGAATAGTTAAGTATTAATACTATAAAGAGCTCACTGTTTTTAGTAAGCTCTTTATAGTTTTTGTTGATTCAGATTTAATTCTATATTTCTTTAATATCTAAAACTCTATTCTCAAGATAATGTTGCAGAAAAATTCAGAGTGCTAAAATAATTATTGTTTCTTATGGGATAGTTTTTTAATTATAGTAGTAAGAATTTTAGGAAATGGAGGATAGCGCAAAGAAATATCAAATTTTGTAGATTGTTCTAAAACAGGTTTGTTATGCGAGAAAAGATCAAATGACGCTTTACCTACATATTGCCCCATGCCGCTCATACCAATGCCTCCAAAAGGTAGATTTTTAGCCATTACGTGCATAAGTGTGTCATTAACACACAGTCCACCGCCACTGAGATAAAGAGAAAAATTCTCTTGAATTTCTTTGTTTTCAGTAAAAAGATATGCTGCTAAGGGTTTGTCGTTATTTGAAATATATTGATATGCTTCGTTATAATCTTCAACTTCAATAATTGGTAAAAGTGGTCCAAAAATCTCTTCTTGCATAATAGGTGAGTCAAGAGGTGGATTATCTATAAGTGTTATCGAAATTTTTCTTTTTGCTTTATCTGCAAGGGGCTTTGTATTTCCTGCAAGTTCGATAAGCCGTTCAAATGCTTTATCATTAATGATTGAAGTATACTCTGTATTATCAAGTGGGTTTGAACCTAGAGTTTGCGTAATCGCCTCATTAAGATGTTGAACGAGTTTATTCTTAACACTTTTTTGTACAATAATATAGTCAGGTGCAATGCATGTTTGCCCTGCATTAAAATATTTTCCAAAAATAATTCTTTTAGCTGCAATTTCAAGTTTTGCATCTTCCAAAACAATAACTGGCGATTTTCCGCCCAGTTCAAGGCAAAGAGGGGTAAGATATTTGCTTGCGGCTTCCATAACAATTTTCCCAACTCTTGTACTTCCTGTATAGAAAATAAAGTCAAACTTTTCTTTAAGGAGAGCCTGAGCCACTTCCACGCCGCCCTCAGCAATATAGATATACTCTTCATTATAGATATTAGAAATAATTTTTTTAAGCACTGCAGAAGTTTTTGGGGCAAGCTCTGAAGTTTTCAGCAAAACACAGTTACCACAAGCAATAGCCCCGACAAGTGGTTTGAGCGTAAGAAAAAGAGGATAATTCCAAGGGGAAATAATTAGGGCGCAACCGTAAGGGCTTGGTTGAGTATAGGTTTTTGCTGATAGAAGGTAAAAAGCAGGTAAAGAAGAACGTTTTTTAGAGAGTTTTTTTATGTTTCTAAGCATGAAATTAATTTCATTATACACATTAAAAAGTTCGCTCATAAAGGTTTCAGTCATGCTTTTGCCTAAATCTTCTTTAAGGGCAGTAAAGATTTCTGTTTGATGAGATTTTAATTCTTTTTTGAGTTTTTTTAATTGTTCAATTCTAAAATCTATTGAAAAAGTTGTGTGTGTCGCAAAGAAATTTCTTTGTTTTTGAATGATTGCCTCTAACTCGTTTACATTGTTTGTATTTTTTGAAGAAATCATAATAAAAATCTCCTTATAAAGACAATTGCTTTTTCTGTGATTAAATGTTAATAAAAGAGAATAATTTTGTAAAGATTATTTTAGCGATTTTGGAAAGAAATATGCCTTATAAAAGAAAAATATATTTAGCTTTTGGTTCTAATTTAGGGAACTCAGAAGAAAATATTAATTGCGCGATTGAGTTAATTTGCAATCAACTTGGTTTGATTTTAGAAAAAAAATCTTCTTATTGGTACACCGAACCGATGGGTGATAAAAATCAAGATTGGTATGTGAATGTTATTGTTCGTTTTTCAAGTATGAATATGGAGCCTTATCATCTGCTTGAAAAGCTTCATGAAATTGAATATGCACTTGGAAGAGTTCGCATTGTGGGCAATCAAAATGCAGCACGAACGATTGATATTGATATTTTAGATTTTGAAGGCTATTCGCTTGATGATAATAAGTTATCTCTTCCACATAAACGAATGTTTGAAAGAGCTTTTGTGCTAGTTCCATTAAAAGAAATAGAACCTAGTTATGCATATAAAAATAAAAGTATAGATGAATTTTTGGCTGAAATTACTTATACAGTTGAAGATAATAAAATTTTTCAAGACTAGAAGGGGTTGTTATGATTTGGAAAGTGTTGATTTTTGCCGTTGCTGCTTATGCCTTGTATAGACTTTTTATGAACGACAAAAGTAAAAAAGTAGAAAATGAAAAAGAAGAAGAAGCAAGACTTATCGCAAATGGTGAACTTGTAAAAGATCCTGAATGCGGAACATATGTTGATCCGGAAGCAGCGATAAGCGTGCGCAATGGTGACACAAAACAATATTTCTGCAGCTATGAATGCAGAGATGCTTATATAAAAAAATTAGAACAATAATACGAGTATTTAGGAAAATTAATGAATCTTTTGTATGCTGACAGACAAGGCAATATTTACGATCACCCAGAACTGCAAACTTTAGTCCGTCGTGGTGATGAATTTGCACTTCCTCGCCCTGATGAGCTTATTCCACTTCCAGAAGAAAGCGAGCTTTTCTTGCTTCCTTCACGTCGTGCGGTTGGTATAAACGAAGAAACTGGCGAAATTGAAGTTTTGGAAGAATTAGCAGTTGCTGCTTTTATTGCGCCTGGGTATACATTGAGTTCGCATCCTGCCTATGTGAGTGAAGAAGGGGCGCAAACTCTTCCTTTATTTGCTTATGGTGCAGTGGGCATGATTGGTGACGATTTCTATGTTGCAGCAAAAAAAGTTGATATGGATGATAGACAAGTTTTTCTTGATTTTTCACAAAAAAAGATTATTCGCCGTGCAAAAGAAATTATTACTGAATTTCCTGAGAATAGATTAATTCAACATCTTATGACTAAGTGTGTGATGACTTATGGCTGCCCAGCTGCAAGAAATTTATGCCTTGGCAGATATGAAGCGCCAATTCCAGTTTCAAAAACTTGCAATGCTTCATGCATAGGTTGTATTTCTTTTCAAGAAGAAAGCTCAAAAATTTGTGCAAGCCCGCAAAATAGAATGACTTTCACTCCTACAAAAGAAGAAATCTTAGAGTTAATGATGTTTCACTCAAAGTCAGAAAAAGAAAAGCCAATTTTTTCATTTGGGCAAGGATGTGAGGGTGAACCGCTCACTCAAGCAAATCTTCTTATTGAAACTGTTGCGGAATTTAGAAAGCAAAATGGTAGAGGCACTGTGAATCTCAATTCAAATGCGTCCATGCCTGATGCGATTGATGCTTTGTGTAAAGCTGGTCTTTCTTCGTTGCGTATTAGTTTAAATTCAACAATTGCAGAAAGATATGCTCTTTATTATCGCCCAAAAGGTTATAGTTTTGAAGATGTGAAAAAATCAATGGAAAATGCAAGAAATAATGATATTTTTATTTCTTTCAATTTGCTTTATTTCCCTTGCGTAACTGATACAGAAGAAGAATTAGCTTCATTAATTGAAATAGTTACTAAATATAAAGTAGACTTTATTCAATTAAGAAACCTTAATATCGACCCTGAAATGTATACTGAATTAATTAAAACAGATTCGCCTGCAATGGGGCTTACTAATTTCTTGAAAAGATTGCGCAAAGCATGCCCTTGGTTGAAGTTTGGTTATTTTAATCCTTATGTGGCTGACTTTGTGAAAAGCCAAAAAAAATAATTGTAATCAAGGGAATATATTATGCGCTTCTCCTTTATTTGTTCACCGGATTCTGCTCTTGTTTTAAAAGAAGCAAGGGGGCTTGCAAAAAAGTTTTTTGAAAAAATTGCTTTGCCTGAACAAATGCATGTTTATTGGGGAGATGAAGGTTTAACTTCTGAATTTTGGCAAACGCTTACAATTTCTTCTCTTGATGCAAGGGCAGATTTCATAATTGTGCGCACAGCAGAAAAACTAGATAGTGAAACTTGGAAACGCATTTCTGAAACATTAGGCACATTACGCGAAGAAGTTTTTATTGTTTTTTGTTTAGAAGTTGACTGGGAAAAAGGAAAGCCTAAAATTCCTGCAATTATTTCAAATCAAATGTGTTTTACTTTTTCTGAAAAGAAAGGGTGGAATTTTCGCTTAGCACCGCTTACAGCAGAAAGTCTGCCAAAATATATTCGCAAAGCGATGGCAGAGCGTAAGCTTCAAGCAAGTAATGAAATTTTAGAAATGCTTTCAACTATGCTTCCTCCTTTTGCGTCAGCTGTTGATAATACTTTTGATCAGCTTTTGCTTGGCGTTGAAAATGCAACAATCACTAAAGAAGATTTAGCTAATATTTCAATGAATTCAGAGGGGCTTATGGTTTTTGAATTTATTAAAAATTTAGAAAATAATAAACCTTTTGATTTATGGCGCGAACTTTTACTTGATGCAGGCAGTGCAAAAGATGTGTATTTTGCGCTCGTTGCAAACCTCACAACTCAAGCAAGGCAAATGTGGCAAATTCTCTTTAATGATGATGTTGTGGGTATTCACCCTTATGTTTTGCAATTGCGAACACAAATGGCAAGAAAAATGGGGCAAAAAAGAGTTGGCTATCTATTTTTGCTTTTGCGTGAAGCTGAACTCTCAATAAAATCTGGTAAGAAAGATATTGTGCAAGCTATGGAAGAGCTTTTGTATGATCTTTCTATTCTCTATAAAGTGTAGTAACTATAAGCTATAATTTAGTTTCTATTAAAGGATTTCCATTATGCAAAATGAAAAAGAACTTGTAGAGAATAAGAAAAATATTGTCAAAAAAGACGAAATTAAAGAAAATCATAAAAATAATAAGATTGGGCATAGACAAAGGCTAAAAGAGAAATTACTTAATAATACATCCTTACCAGATTATGAAATTTTAGAGCTTTTGCTCTCTTATGCAATACCACGTAAAGATACGAAAGATTTAGCAAAAGATATGCTAAAACGCTTTGGTAGTATTCGTGGTTGTCTTATGGCAAAAGAGGGCGAACTTGAAAGCGTTCATAATGCAGGGAAGGGAGTTTCAACTTTCTTTTTATTACTTCGTGAAATTCTAACACGTTATGCCGAAGGCGCTATAAAAGAAAAAGAAACTTTCAAAACATTAGAAGATTTTGTGAGAATGGCTTATCCAAAACTTTCAGCTTTATCAGAAGAAGAAATTTGGATTGCTTGCCTTGATACGCAAAATAGACTTATAACTTTTGAATGCCTTTTTAAGGGCGGTATTGACGAAGTTTTTGTGCAATGTAGGCAAATAGTTGAACATGCGCTAAAACGTAAAGCAAGCTCAATTTTGCTTTGTCATAATCACCCTGGTGGAAATATTCAACCATCTCAAGCTGATAGAGAATTAACAAATAACATTTCTTCAGTGTGTGAAAGTTTGAATATTCGCTTTTTAGAACATTTTATAATAACTGAAAAAGGTTGCACTTGTGTACTTAAAGAGAAATTTATAAGTGTTTAATATATAATTGTATCTAACATAAAAGATATATACTGTTTTATAAATGGTTTTTTGTAGAGGAAGAAATGGATAAAAAAGATAATAAAAATAATAAGATAGTAATTGAATCAGAAATGAATTCTATTGATGAAGTTTCTGACATTGTATCATCAGACGATAAAGACACAAAAAAAAGAAAACCAAGAACTAAGAAAATAGCATCTAACAATATAGTTGAAGAAAAGTCTAAAACTCCTAGAAAGAGCAAAGCTAAAGAAATCAACAACAAGGAAGTTGAAAAAGAAGAGAATTCCATTCTTTCTGAAGAAGGAATCTTAGATTTTCTCAAAGAGATACGAAAAAATACAAACCCAACTACTGATGCAAAGTCACGTAGAAGACGTTCAACACGTCGCGTTTTACCTGTGAGTGTTGAACATAACCTTTCAGCACGCCCATTTCTTAGCACAGATGAACATGTTGACAGCGTAGATGATAATATGGCTAGCTTGCCAAAAATTCCAACATTTTTGCCTGTTATTCCTTTGAAAGATTTAGTTATTTTTAACTCAATGATTATTCCACTTTTTGAAACAAGAGAATTTGCTCTTGATGCTGTTGATTTTGCGCTTTCTTCGCATAGATATTTATTCCTTACCGCACAAAAAGATTCTGCAATTGAAAATCCTAGTGCTCATGACTTGCATGAAATTGGTTCAGTTGTCATGATTTTACGTATGGTAAAAACATCAGAAGGAACTGTTAAACTTCTTGTGCAAGGTATTTCACGTGCAAAAGCTCTTGAATTTATTGAAGGAGCTCCAAGTAAAAATAGTTTCTTCACTGCAAGAGTTGAAGTTTTAGAAGAAGAAAAGAAAGAAATTGATGATATTGATAAAGAAGCTTTAGTTCGTGTTGTGCGTGAACAAAGCGAAAAAATTCTTCAATTACGTGGTATTCCAACGCATGATATTATGCCTGCTTTGCTTGGGGTGAATGATCCAGGTAAACTAGCTGATATTATTGCAACAAATATGCGCCTTACCATTAAAGAGGCGCAACCGCTTTTAGAATGTCTTGATCCGATGGAGCGCTTGCGTAAAGTAAACGAACTTCTTATGAAAGAGCTTGAAGTTGCAAATATGCAAACTCGCATCCAAGGCCTTGCAAAAGAAGGAATGGATAAAGCGCAAAAAGATTACTATCTTAGAGAGCAATTAAAAGCTATCAGAACTGAACTTGGCGATAATGCTGATTCAGATGAAGATCTTGAAAATCTCAAAGAAGCGCTTGCAAAAGCTGGGCTTACACAAGAAGTAAAGAAAGAAGTTGATAAACAATTTAGACGTTTGTCTACAATGCATTCTGATTCAGCAGAAGCTGGTGTTATCCGCACTTATCTTGATTGGATTGTTGAATTGCCTTGGAAAAAGCTTTCAAAAGATAATCTTGATATTGTGAGAGCAAAGAAAATTTTAGATGAAGACCACTATGGCCTTGAAAAAATAAAAGATCGTATCCTTGAATTTTTAAGTGTGCGCAAACTTAATCCAGATACAAAAGGTTCTATCCTTTGTTTTGCGGGCCCTCCTGGGGTTGGTAAAACTTCGCTTGGTAAATCAATTGCTCGTGCACTTGGTAGAAAATTCCAAAGAATTTCTCTTGGCGGTATGCGTGATGAAGCTGAAATTCGTGGGCATAGAAGAACATATATTGGCGCAATGCCAGGAAGAATTGTTCAAGCTCTAAAACAAGCTGGAACAAGAAACCCTGTTATTTTGCTTGATGAAATTGATAAATTAGCGAATGATTTTAGGGGCGATCCATCATCAGCTTTGCTGGAAGCTTTAGATCCTGAACAAAACGTAAATTTCTCAGATCATTATCTTAATGTTCCATACGATTTATCACGTGTGCTCTTTATCTGCACAGCAAATCAACTAGAAAGCATTCCATCTGCTTTGCGTGATAGACTTGAAATTATTCGATTATCTGGATACACACAGCAAGAAAAGCTTGAAATTGCTAAAAAACATCTTGTTCCTCGTCAAGTTGAAGATAATGGTTTTGCAAAAAATGAAATAACATTCCGTGCGCCTGCCTTATCAGCAGTTATTCATGATTATACTCGTGAAGCTGGTTTGCGTAATCTTGAAAGAGAAATTGGTGCAGTGTGCAGAAAATTAGCAAGAAAACGTGCGGAGGGAGTAGAAGGTAAATTCACAATAACTCCTGAAATAGTACGTGAACTTCTTGGTGCACCTCGATTCTTGGCAGATGAAAAAGATACAAGCTTCCCTCCAGGAATTGCTCAAGGTCTTGCTTGGACGAGAGTTGGCGGTGAAGTTTTATTCGTAGAAGCAAGCACAATGAAAGGCAAAGGTGGGCTTACTTTAACTGGGCAATTAGGTTCAGTAATGAAAGAAAGTGCAACTGCAGCTATGACTTATGCTCGTGCTCATGCTGAAGAATTAGACCTTGAACCTGACTTTAATGAGAAAGTTGATATTCATATCCACGTGCCAGACGGCGCAACACCAAAAGATGGGCCATCTGCGGGTGTAACTATGATGACAGCGCTTATTTCAGCTCTTACAAATCGACCTGTGCGTGCAGATGTTTGTATGACTGGTGAAATAACCTTGCGTGGGCGAGTTCTGCCTGTAGGTGGAATTAAAGAAAAAATTCTTGCTGGTGTAGCAAGAAACTTGAAATATGCAATTATTCCAAAGCAAAATGCGAAAGATTTAGAAGAAATCCCAGAAGAACTTCTCAAAAAAATTGAAGTTCGCACTGCTTCACATATTGATGAAGTGCTTGATTTTGTTTTATTAAAGAAGAAAGTAAAATCTACTTCTAAAGCAAAAACAACTTCTAAAACAAAAGCAAAAACAGCTTCTACAGAAAAAGAAGTTGCAGATGAAGACCTTTCTGAATAATGCATAAAATTTGCTATAAAAGTATAGTATACTTAGAATAATTCAAAATAAAAAGCCCTGTGAATAAAATCATCGCAGGGCTTTTCTTTTATAGTAAAAATTAGTTTAACTTATATTATTCTTTTTCAGTAATAACTGTAGGGTTGATTTCATCAGTCCAACCACCACCAAGAGCCATACAAATATTTACAATTGTTGATAATTGGCTTGCTCTTGCATTTGCTAGTTGAATTTCAGCATCGAAGAGTGAGCGTTGTGCATCTAAAACTTCAAGATATGATGCATAGCCGTTATCATAGCGAATTTGCGCTAATTCAACAGCATTTGTTAATGATTCAACAATATGCTCAAATGATTTTACTACACTTGAAATGTGTTTTTGCACTGAAAGCGCAGTATGCATTTCTTTGAAAGCAGTTTGCACTGTTTTTTGATAGGTGAGCGCAGCTGCACGCATTTGTGATTCTGAAATTTTAACATTGTTATAGATTTTACCAGCTTGGAAGATAGGTGTAAGTAATGATCCACCATAAGTCCAAGCATCAGAAGCTGGTGTGAAAAGTCGGCTCAATTCAGACGATTCAAAGCCTAGCATACCTGTAAGTGAAATTGATGGAAACCAATAAGATTTTGCAACGCCCACTTGGAAGTTTGCAGAACGTAAACCAGCTTCAGCAGCTAGAATATCAGGGCGACGAAGTAAAAGTTCAGAAGGAACTCCATTTGGAAGTTGCGGAATTGGTGGAATTTGAGTAAGTGATTTTGCACGTTCAATTTCACTTTCAAAAATTTCTTTCGGTGAAGCACCAGCTAATACTTGTAAAGCAGTTTCAGCATTATCCACTTGATAGAGAAGTTGCGCGATAGTTGCACGAACTACGTCAACTTCTGTTGAAGCACGAAGATAATCAAGCTCGTTGATAAGTCCTTCATTATATTGTGCTGTGTAAATTCTTAGCGATTCTTCGCGTGTTGCAAGTGTTCTGTAAGAAACTTCTAATTGCTCATCTAAAGAAAGTAAATTAAAATAAGCTATTGCAGTTTGTGCGGTAAGAATGAGCTTAAGTGATTCTTGCGTATATTCACTTGCAAACAGTTGTTGACGTGCAGCATTATTGGCATTTCTGAATTTACCCCAAAAATCTAATTCCCAAGCCGCTTGAAAACCAGCTGTAAAAGCTTGTGCACTTGTTTGTGCTGAGGAAGAAACGGCACCTCTTTGTGCATTTTGTGCTGTTCCACCAAGGCTAATGCTTGGGAAAAGTGCAGAACGTGTCACACCAATATATGATTGAGCTTGGCTTACATTTTCAGCCGCAATCAATAAATCATAGTTATGCGCAAGTGTTTTTTGAATAAGTAAGTTGAGAGTAGGGTCTTCAAATCTTTCCCACCAAGTTGCAGTAACATTTTGCTTAGTAGTCATTGCTGCGCTTTCTGTCCAGTTTGAAGGTATTTCAAGTTTTGGCTGAACATAATCTGGCGCAAAAGAACATGCTGAAATGATGAGCGATGAACCTAATAGAAGGGATAATTTAAGATACTTGGTAAACGATTTGCTCGTATTAGTCATTGGAATTATCTCCGAATTTTTTTGAGAATTTCTCACTTATAATCATAATTTTTGTGAAGAAGTAGGGCACAACAAGGGGCGCAAGGAAGGTAGCAACAAGCATACCACCAATAACAGCAATACCAATTGCAACACGGCTTGCACCACCAGCGCCTGAGCTAATAGCTAAAGGCACACAACCAAGAATAAATGCAAGTGAAGTCATGATAATTGGTCTGAAACGAAGTTTAATCGCTTCAGCTGCAGCATCAGCCGCGCCCATACCTTCTTTATAGAGCTCGGCAGCAAATTCAACAATAAGAATTGCGTTTTTTGAAGCCAAACCAAGAAGAGTAACAATAGCAACTTGCGTATAAACACTGTTTGTAAGTCCAAAAGCCCATGAAGCAAAAATTGCACCAAAAACAGCAAAAGGAATTGCAGAAAGCACTGAAAGTGGCAATGTCCATTTTTCATATTGCGCAGCGAGAATGAATAGAACCATAAGAATTGCAAGCCCAAACACACCAAAGTTTGTTCCACCAGTAACAATTTCTTGATAAGATGAACCAGACCATGCAATGCTATAGCCAAGTGGTAAAGTTTCAGCCGCTAATTTTTCAATTGCTTGTAAAGCTTGACCAGAACTATAACCAGCCGCAGGGTTTCCTGTAATACCTGACGCAGTAAAGCCGTTAAATCTTTCAATTGTTTGTGGGCCTGAATCAACTTTAATTGTGATAAGAGTTGTGATAGGAATCATGTTTCCTTCAGCATTTCTTACACTAATTTTTTCAATATCTTCTGGGTGAATACGTGCTTCTGCTTCTGCTTGCATCATAACCTTATAGGTTCTTCCAAGATAGTTGAAATCGTTGATATAGCCAGAACCTAAAGTTGCAGCTAATGTGTTGAACACATCAGAAACGCTTACTTGTAAAGCTCTAGCATTTTCTCTATCAAGCTCAATAAACAAGCGAGGAGAGTTTACACTAAAGGTTGAGTTTACGCCTTGCAATTCAGGAAGAGCATTTGCTTTTGCAACAAAATCTCTTGTCATATCAGAAAGCTCTTTTACGTCACCGCTTTGGCTTTGTAAGTAAAGTGAAAAACCACCAGTTGTAGACATACCCATAATTGGAGGCGGATTGAATGGAAGAACTAAAGCATTCACTTCTTGTAAGCCCATCATATAGATACTTCCAAGGAATTGATCAAGGTTAAAATCCATATCAGCGCGGTCAGCCCAATCTTCAAGCATAATAAACATTGCGCCAGCATTTGACGATAAACTGCTGTTCATCATATTGATACCAGAAAGGCTCACAATATCAGTAACTGCAGGATGTTCTAAAACTTTATTACGAACTCTTTCAACAACTTCTGCTGTTGGAGTAAGGGCAGAACCTTCTGGAAGGAAAATCATTGCCATTACGTTACCTTGATCTTCATTAGGAACAAGCTCGGAAGGTGTCATTTCAAATAGTTGTAGGGTTGCCGCACAAATAGCAATAAATAACGAAAGCGTGATAAGGCTTGAACGAATAAGTCTTTTCACAGTTTCAGTATAGCCACGAGTTACAGCATCAAAGAAGTTGTTAAACCAAACAAAGAATCTTAATGGTTCATGGTCATGCTTGTGTGGTTTGAGTAAGATTACGCAAAGTGATGGCGTAAGCGTGAGCGCTACTACACCTGAAATAATAACAGATATAGAAATTGTAATAGCAAATTGCTTATACATTTCACCAGCTAAACCACCAAGGAAAGCAACTGGAATAAACACAGAACAAAGCACAAGCACAATTGCAATAACAGGGCCTGTAACCTCGTGCATAGCTTTTGAAGTGGCTTGCCTAATATTGATGCCTTTCTCTGTGGCTAAAATACGCTCAACGTTTTCAAGCACAACAATAGCATCATCAACAACAATACCAATTGCAAGCACAAGCCCGAATAAAGTAAGAGTATTGATTGAGAAGTTTAGAAGATACATACCAGCAAAAGTGCCGATAATAGAAATTGGCACAGCAATACATGGAATTAGCGTTGCACGCCAGTTTTGTAAGAATAAGTAAACAACAAGGAAAACTAAAAGCATAGCTTCACCAAGAGTTTTTACAACTTCTTCAATAGAAATACGCACGAATAAAGTTGTGTCATATGGAATTTCATAGGCAACGCCTTGTGGGAAGAACTGTGAAAGTCTTTCCATTTCAGCCTTTACTAAATCTGCGGTTTCTAATGCATTTGCGCCAGGTGCTAGATAAACAGCAATAGGCACCATTGTTTGATGGTTGAATGTTGAAACAAAGTCATAGGTTACAGCGCCAAGCTCAACATCAGCAACATCACCTAAACGAAGAACGCCACCATTATCATCGCTTCTGATAATAATATTTTTAAATTCTTCCGCTGTTACAAGACGGCCTTGCGCGTTGATTTGCCATTTTATGTCTAAATCGTCTGGTGCAGGCATTGTTCCGATTGAACCAGCTGCATATTGCGCATTTTGTTCTTGAACAGCTAGGTAAATATCAGTAGTATTTAACTTGAAAAATTCCATACGTTCTGGTTTTAGCCAAATACGCATTGAATAATCTTGTGAGCCAAAAACTTCAGCATTACCAACACCGTTGATACGCTTAATGCTATCTAAAATATTGATAAGAGCATAGTTGTTTAAGAAAATTGAATCATAAAAGTTGTTTGGCGAAGTTATTGCAATAAATTGAAGAATTGATGATGAACTCTTCTTTACTGTTACACCATAACGTCTTACTTCTTCAGGTAATTGTGTAAGAGCTGCTTGAACACGGTTGTTTACGTTGATTGTTGCAGTGTCAGGATCAGTGCCAAGTTCAAAACTAACGTTAATATTGAGATAGCCTGATGCAGACGCAACTGTTGACATATAAATCATGTCATCAACACCGTTAATTTGTTGTTCAAGAGGGCTTGCAACGGTTGCTGATATTGTTTCAGGTGTAGCACCTGGGTATTGTGCTTGAATAGCAACTACAGGAGGCACTAAATCTGGATATTGTGCAATTGGTAATATTTTAATAGATAAATAACCAGCAAGCACAAAGATTAATGAAATAACTGTTGCAAGAACAGGGCGTCTGATAAAAAATGTTTCTTTATACTTATCTCCGCTAAAATCAAGGGGAGCGTTCGTAGAAGTTTGAGATTCTTTATTATCGTGCATTCTCGTCACCTATTCGCTTTTGCTTTCGCCATTATTTTGGCTTGCCTGAGCATTTTCTTCTTCAAGTTTTGCTTCTTCTGGTGATCTTTCCATTTCTTTAGTGTCGGCAACAGTGCCATCTTCTAAGGCTTGATTTTCAGTTGCTTTTTTTTCTTGAGCTTCTGTTGTTTCAACGCCTTCAATGCTTTCGCCTTTTTTATCAGCTTGTGCATTTGGGCGTGAAAGTTCTTTAATGGTTGGCGCAACAGGTGCACCAGGGAAGATTTTTGAAATGCCTTTTGTCACAACCTTATCGCCCGCTTGAATGCCACCATTTATGATGAAGTATGAATTGATGGTAAAGCCTAATTCAATAGGGCGTAATTGTGCTTTGTTTTCATTGTCAATTACATATACCATGGTTCCGTCAGCAGTATATAAAACTGCACTTTGTGGTAAAATAATAACTTCCTTTAAAGTCCCACCATCAACAGTAATGCTAGAAAACATATTAGGAATTAAAACTCCTCTAGGATTTGGAAATTCAGCTCTTGCTTCAATTGCATTTGTGAGTGGATTAATTTGTGTGTCGATAAAAGAAAGTTTACCTTTTTCAGAGTAATCTAAGCCACTAAGTAAAACTAGGCTAGTTTCAGAACCTTCCATTGGAACTTCTGCTTTTCCTTGCTGTGCTAAATTTGCAAGTCTTGCCATGTCAGATGCTGGGAAAGAAAAGGTAATATACATTGGATCAGTCTGATTGATAGTTGTAAGAAGTGAGCCAACAGCATCAAGACTGATAAGGTTACCTTCATTTCTTGCTTCTAAGCTTGTGTAACCAGAAATTGGTGCAACAACTTTTGTATAACCAAGATTGATTTCAGCTTGATTTTTTGCTGCTTCTGCTGCGGCAACATTCGCTTTCGCTGAAAGGTAAGCAGATTCAGCTTGATCTCTATCTCTTTGAGAAACTGCATTTTTTTGATAGAGTGGAATAATACGTTGCCATTCTCTTTGCGCATTTTTAAGCGCAGAATTTGCTTGTGCTAAACCGGCGCTTGCTTGATTGAATGCTGCTTGCGCTTGGCTAGGGTCAATTTCAAATAAGAGTTGGCCTTTTGTTACAAAGTCGCCCTCTCGATAATATTTTTTTAATAAAATACCAGGCACTTGCGCTCTTACCTCAACTGATAAAAAGCCTAGTGCTTTACCCATATATTCATTAGTGAGAGAGAATGTAAGTGGTTTTACTTCAATTGCAACAACTGGGCTTGGTGGCATTTGTCTTGCTTCTTGTGGAGCTTCTTCTGTGCATGCACTTAGAAAAAAAGTAAGAACTAAGACAGATAACAACTTAAAATAACATGATTTTTTTTGCATTTATCATTCCTCAAATATTATTCAATTTATGAGTTAAAGGTATTTTTTTATATTAAATTTGAAAAAAACAGTCTATATTATTAACTTAATTACATAGAAATGTAAAGAAGAAAATTATAAAAATAACGGCTCTGAGAGCAAGAATCTTTGCTATTTGAGAGCTGAAAAAAATATGAACTTTAGCGAAATTTTGAAGAAATTTTACACAGATAAATCAATGAAATGAGCATGTATACCTCATAAAATAATTTATTTTTACAAATCAACAAGTTCTAAGTTTTCTGGTGAAATTGGTGTTTTTAAGAAATCTTCGCCAACTTTTGCAAATTGCTCTTTATCATCAGTTGTAAGAAAGAGTGTGCGAGCTTTGTTTTGGGTATTAAAAAGATTATTTTCTTTAAGCACATCTTCAACTCTCTGCGCTGTTGTTTGTGCCGAATCAACAAGTTTTACATGGCTGCCTACAACATTTTGAATTGCTTCAGCTAAAAGTGGAAAGTGTGTACAGCCAAGCACAAGGCAATCAGGATTCTCAGAATTTGCGTTTGAAAAAGTTTTTTCTAAATATCTAGCTGCTATGCTTTCCACGATAGGGCCAGTTGTTAAGCCATCTTCAGCAAGTGGAACAAAGAGTGGGCAAGCAATAGAATGCACATTTGCATTAGGATTAATTGCATGAATTGCTTTTACGTATGCTTCACCTTTTATGGTTGAAGCTGTTGCAATAACAGCAATATTTCCATTTTTACTTGCTTTACATGCAGCTTCTGCACCAGGGCGCACAACGCCGATAACAGGAATGTGCGGATAGGCAGCTTGTAAGGCAGGAAGAGCAGTGGAAGTTGCAGTATTACAGGCAATTACAAGAAGTTTAATATTTCTTTCAACAAGTGTAGAGGAAGCTTGAAGCGCATAACGTGTAATTGTTTCAGGGCTTTTTGTTCCATAAGGCAGGCGCGCAGTATCGCCCAAATAAATATAATTTTCTTGGGGAAGTTTTTTGCGCAAAGCATTTAAAACTGTAAGGCCACCAACGCCAGAATCGAATAATCCAATTGCTTTTTGTGAGTTTTCTGCCAAAACTTGATCTGTTGAAAGAGTAGTCATATTATTTACCATGAAATGATTTTTCATAGCCTAAACTTTTGATACAAGAAAAGCAATGAATTTTTACTTACTTAAAATAAAATTTGTAATTAATTTGAAAAAAGTATAGTAAAACACTTGACAAGAGCCTTTTTTTTGCAATATGAGTTTAGTAATAAACTTTTAGAAGTTTAAGATTTTAAGTTTAAAGGGTTTTCTCATGAGTTTGCTATCGGGGGCAGCAGAAGGAGCTGCTATTCAAGTAAAGGATTTAGGTTTACAAACAATTATCGGTACAATTGAGCCTTGTTCACATGACATGCAAAAGGTTGCATTAATTGAAAAAGACAGCGAAAAAGAATTTTGCATTCTTCCAAAAGGCGCTGGTGCTGATTTAGTCGATTATGTAAGTGAAAATATGGAACTACAAGGCGTTGTAACTGAATTTTCTGAAGATGAAGAAGAACGCTACACAATTCAAGTTCGTTCTTATAAGCAAAAAGAAGATTTCTAGTCTTTTCACATTCATTTTACTTGTTTATGCTCGTCAAATTTAAGTTTATTTGACGGCTTAACTTAGCTTGTCTTAAATTTTAGCTTAGAAATTATAGTTGCAAATATTGAGAAAATCAATCAAATCAAATTTTATTTAGCCATTCATATATATGTTGGATGGCTTTTTTTGTTTTATATAATAATTCAAAACTAATAGAAAATTTTCTACAAAAATATGGGGAAATTTAAAATTGAATAATTTTAGATTTGATTTTTAGTAAAAAAAAGTTAATAATATTAACTATAGGGTAATTAAATTAAGATATTATCCGATAGAGACAGTAGAAGTAAATAAACTACCTTCCTATTTACTTCTAAAAATGGTTAGATTTAAAGTCAAAACAGCATTATGCTAAAACAACGAAAGGAATTTTTATGAAAAAAATTATTTTATCACTTTTCGCTTGCATGCTTTTAAGCGCTCCTGCGGCAGAAGCAGCACAGTATGGAATTTATTTAGCACCTAAAATTGGTGCAAGTTTACAAGATATGTCTGAATCAAGTGTTTCAGGCGCAGCGTCATCTGGTTTATCAGGCGATAGAGAAGCATCACTTTCTGGTGGTATTGCAATTGGTTATGATTTACAATATAGCGCGTCAGCTTTGCCTGTTCGTGTTGAATTTGAAGCAATTTTCAGATCTTCATCAACAGCAAATAACAGATGGAGCGCTAACGGTGCAACATATTCAGCTGAGCAAACAGCACGTATGGATACTTACTTTGTGAATGCATATTATGATTTTTATAATTCAACACCATTCATTCCTTATGTTGGAGCTGGTGTTGGTGCTGCAAGCGTAAGCCAAGAATTTAAAATTAACGGTCAATCTGTTGAGCAAGATGAAACTGTTGCTGCTTTCAATGCTGGTTTTGGTGTAGCATGGTTAATCAAAGGTGGTTTTACAGCGGATTTTGGTTATAAATATATCTACCCAGGCGAAGTAAAAAGCTCAGTAGCTGGTTTTAGCTCAACTGCTCAACCACAAGGGCACGAAGTTTTATTTGGGCTTCGTTACACATTCTAAGAAAAATAGAATATATCTTTTATAAATAAAAAGAATAAATAAAAAAGCAGAGTCGGTTTATTTCGGCTCTGCTTTTTTTGTGTTTGAATAGTTTATCTTCACTATGATTATCTTGTGAGAAGTATATAAATTATTGAAGGAAAAAGATGTAAAATTGGCGCTGTGTATATTGCAATTTTGTGGCGTAATGGATTTTCACTTTTTGTGATAATATATAAGCTAACAGTTGCTAAAGGAAACATTAAAAGTGCAGCTAAAGCTTCAGTCATTGGAAGCGCAAAAGGCAATTTATCGGGCTCATACATAGAAAAACCTACAATCACTACAATTAAACATGTAAGGCATTCTGAGAAATGAAGAGCACTTTTTGAATATTTTTTTATGGTTTGCATATAGTAATCTCTGCCATAATCGTCAAGTTTTCTTACCATTAAAGTTGATTGCATTTGTAGAGTATATGCAAGTGCTGGCATGATAAAGATAAAAGCTAAAATATAGAAAGCAAAGTCTAACATAAAGCCATTTTTCGCATCTAAACCTGGCGCTAGAAATGCCATAAATGCATTTGTTAAAGCAACAAAAGTTGAACTATTAACTTCAGCATCAACACTAGCTGGTGCTATATTATTCATTGCAAAGAGGAAGTAAAAGCTTATAACAAAAATAAAACATGTGTTAATAAGATGTGCTAAAGTTGTTACAAGTCCTAGTAGGTAATGAATAAAATTTATTTTTGTAGCTTTTTGTACTAGTGTTTTCCAAGCAAGTGTAAGAACAAAACACACACAAGCAAAAGGAGGGATGAACTTTATTAGATTATAGTCACGCGCTGAAAGCTGGCCGTAGATTTTCTTAAAATACATAAAATCGGCAAGGGAAAGAGCGAAAAAAACTAAGCTTATTACCATGACAAGGCTAAGAGATTGAACAGCTTGCTTTTTAAAAATGCTTCTTTCAGTTGTTTTAAATTTATGAAGTGCAACCACTTGCCCTGCTGAAATATAAAACATAGCAGCAGCAAAAAAAGTGTATATAAGAAAAGCAAGAGCTGCAAGATATAGTGGATGAATTGCTGTAGTTTCGTTCATTAAAACTCCTAATTAATGTATTTTACTAATTTTTAAAAAATGATCTTTTGATGGAAACGTTGATAACAATACCTATAAGAGCGCAGTTTACCAACATTGCAGAACCACCGTATGAAATGAAAGGTAAAGGCATACCAACAACAGGCATAATGCCAATAACCATTCCAATATTAATAAGAATTTGGCAAAAGAAATAAAAGAAAATTCCGGCGCAGAGTAAACTGCCGAATCTGTCTTTTGAATCCCTCACACTGCAGTAAATCGTATAAAGAAAAAGGCAGAAAAGCGCAATTGCAAATAAAGTGCCAATAAAGCCCCATTCTTCGCTAAAAACGGCAATTGCAAAGTCGGTATGCTTTTCAGGTAAAAAGCGCAGCTGACTTTGTGTGCCTTCCTGAAAGCCTTTTCCTGTTGCTTCGCCAGAGCCTATTGCAATTTGTGATTGAATAATATGGTAGCCAGCACCTCGAGGATCTTGTGATGGGTCAAGAAAGGTAAGTATGCGTTGTTTTTGATAATCTTTGAGTAAAAACCATGTAAAAGGTAAAGCTATCGGAACAACAATAATTGCTATACGTAAAATTTTCCAATGTATACCATGATAAAGAACCATACCTCCAAGCACAAGTAAAAGCATGAGCGCTGTTCCTAAATCAGGCTGAGTAACAACTAAAAAGAATGGAAAAGCCGCCATAGTGAAAACTTTGAATAGTCTTCCCCATGTGAGAGAACTGCCATCCGTTGAGAGCATTTTTGCGCCAAAAATAAGCACAGAAAACTTTGCAAATTCACTTGGTTGCAGGCTCATAAAGCCTAAGTCAATCCATCTTTTTGCGCCGCCAGCACTAAAACCAATGAGGTGCACAAGAATAAGTAAAATTGCAACAAAAATATAAAGTGGAATAGCAACAAGCTCAAGCTTATGATAGTCAACAAAAACAGTCACCATCATGCATGCAAAACCTAAAACCGACCAAACTAATTGCTTTTGAAAATAAGGTGCATAGGTGATGCCACTTTCATCGCTGATACTACTTGCTGAATATAAGTTCAATAAACCTAATATCATAAGAGCAAGAGATGTAAAAATAATCCCCCAGTTCATTCCATATAAAGCTTTTGAATCAAACTCGTTTAAAGATTGGGGCGAGTGTGAATAGCTTTTAAATGAACCAGGGGATTGCATAGATCTATCTCGTTTCTTACTTATTGAAAGTAAAGAGTATTTACGATTTGAATGTCTGCTTTATTGCGTAATTCTTGAAGAAAAACAGAATAGAACATGTCTTGTCTTGAAGTGTTCATTTGTGCAAGAAGAGCATCTTTTTCTGCTAACCAAAGTTCTTCAGTTGCAGGAATAAGTTCTTTTGCTTTTGCAATAAGATAGCCATCTTCAAGTGCATATGCTTCAGGAAGCCATTGTGCATCAACTGGTGCATCAAAAAGAGCTTGGCTAAGCGGAAGTGATACGATAAGTGATGACGCACCATTTCTGCTCATTGTTGAATTTTCAATAGCACCAAGATCCGTTGGTAGATTTGTATTAATTGTTTTTAATACTTCATTTGCTTTTTCTAATGCTAAAGCATGAGCAGCTTTATTTTGAGCTTCTGCTAACACAAGTTCAACAACTTCATCATAAGCTTTTGTTCTTTCAGGTGCATTTTCAGTAACTTTTACAATGTATAATGAAGTTCCTGTTGAAATTGGGTCAGTCATAACTGTGCCAATTGTTGCAGCGCGAATTTTATCAATATCAGTTTGTGTAAAGTTATATGTTTGTGCTAGGCGATCAAATGGAATTAGGCTTGTAGAATCAACTTCTAAACCTTCTTGTTTAGCTGCATCTTCTAAGCTTGTGCCACCTTGAACTTTGATAAGGAGTGAATCAACCACTGTTTGCACTTTACCAGCAGCTTCTTTAGCTGCAAGTTCAACACCAATAACTTCACGCATTGCATCTTGTGCAAGTGCTTGTGCCGCTTCTTTAGCGTTTACTAAAATGAGATGGTAACCAAAGCGAGTGCGAACAGGTTCTGAAACTGTTCCAATTTCTTGTGAGAAAGCCGCATCTTCAAAAGGTTTTACCATTTGATTGCGTGTAAAAGTTCCAAGCTCACCAGCAAGTGGTGCTGAACCTGGATCTTCTGAATATTGTTTTGCTAAATCACCAAAGTTTTCGCCATTAGCTAATTTAGCTTGAATTTCAGTAATTTTTTCCATAACTTTTGCTTCATCTTCAGCGCTAGCATTTTCATCAAGAAGTAAAAGAATGTGTGAAGCAGTTACTTTTTCAGGTGTGTCATATAAATCTTTATTCGCATTATATTCAGCTAAAATTTGCTCATCAGTAAGAAGTTCTGGCTTAGCTAGAATAGTAGGGTTTAATTCAACAAATTCAAGGTTCACGCTTGCAGGAACAGTGTATTGTGCTTTAATTTCTTCATATAAAGCTTTTGTTTCTTCTTCGCTAGGATTTGTTGAAGCAAGAAAATCTTCATCTTTAATGATATAAGCTTCAAAAGCTCTTTGCTCTAATTGATGGTCAAATACTTGTCTTGCTTGGAGCGGAGAAGCATAAGAAAAATTAGCAAACAATTCTTTGAATTTAGCTTCAAGTAAATCTCTTTTTACTGTGTCTTCAAAGCGTTTTGGTGTTTGCCCCATGCTTGCTAAAGCTTTTTGGTAAACTTCTTGATTGAATTTGCCATCACTGCCATGAGTAAATGGGAAAAGCGAAATAACTTCGTATAATTCAAGTGGAGTTATGCTAATGCCTGTTCTTTCTGATTCTTGCTCAAGAAGAGTTTTAAGCACAAGTGATTCAAGCACAATTCCATTGAAGTTCATTTGCTCAAGAAATTCTTCTGTCACATTTGGAAGATTTGCCATAATATTTTCACGTTGTTGATTATAGGCGCTTAAAAATTCTTGTTCTGTAATATCTTCGCCATTTACTTTAGCGACAATAGATGCAGTTGTACCGATTGAGCCAATGCCCATAAAAACGAAAACAAGAATGATAATTCCGAATGCAACTTTAATAAAAATTGATTGCGAATTATTACGAATTCCTTCTAACATAATATTTCCTTATTAATTGATATTGCTTAGCTTTTAAGCGAAGCTTTGATATAGTTAAGAAAACCGCCAGCTTGAATGATTTCCCATTCATGTGCAGAAAGGTCGTTCGTAACAATAATTTCTTCATTAGTATCAAGAAGTAATTTAACTTTTCCTTGTGGTGCAAAGTCAGCTAAATCAATTTTTGCTTTTGCGCCTTGCGCTAATTTATCATAATCGTTTGGATTGTCAAAAATAAGCGGAAGAATACCGAAGTTTACAAGGTTAGCACGGTGAATACGTGCAAAAGACTGCACTAATACAGCTGCAACGCCTAAATAACGTGGTCCTAAAGCGGCATGTTCGCGGCTTGAACCTTGACCATAGTTTGTGCTTGCAACAATAATTGATGAAAGCCCTTTTTCTTTGATGGAATCGCAATTATTTGCAAATTCAGCATCAACTCTTTCAAATAAATGGCGTGAAATAGCCGGAATATTTGAACGTAAAGAGGTAATTTCAGCACCAGCTGGCATGATGTGATCAGTAGTGATATCAGCACCAAGTTTAATAGCAACTTCTAAATTAAAATCTTTTGGAAGTGCATTAAATTTTGGAAGTGAAACAATATTTGGTCCACGGATAATTTCAACTTCAGCTCTTTTTTGTGCATCTGTATCAGGATAGATGAAATGATCTTTCATTGATGGAACATGTGCAGGAAAATCAGTGTATGCAATAGCATTTTTACTATCGCCCAAAGTCCAAGTTGCAGGATCTGTAAATTTACCATGCAATGCGCAAAAAGCAGCGGTAACAGGGCTTACAAGATACACATCAGCGTCTTTTGTGCCTGAACGGCCTTCAAAGTTTCTGTTAAATGTGCGCACTGAAATGCCTTTTGTCATAGGGGATGAGCCCATGCCAATGCAAG
>CAYJIN010000028.1:3319-24006 GCA_964370245.1 uncultured Desulfovibrionaceae bacterium | reverse complement strand
AAATCTTCTTTGAGTGCAAGGCCAATATCTTCTAAAGAAAAAGCATTTGAAGTAACAATAGAAACTGCATAATGTGGCGCTTCAGCTGCTAAAATACCACAAAGTGCATCCCATCCGCTGATGTTTTGTTCTTTTGCAATTGCTTCAATTGATTTGCCTTGCATTTCTTTTGTTTTTACGCCACCAAAATGGTAAATTCTATCCCATTTATCTTGATGTGCTAATTGCCAAATTGGGCTTGGATTATCTTTCAATTTCAAACGACCTTCTTTTGAGGTAAGCAAAGCTAAAAGTTCATCAGAAGGGAGATTTTGCGCCCATAAAGGCAGAAGAGCAATACTATTTGTATGGTTCCACATGGTTGGCATAAGATCAGTGCAAACAGTGTAGCCTTGTTCGTTTGTTCTTTTTATAAGAGCAAGTAAATCAGCAACAGTGTCGTCACGTCTGCCATATTTAGGGTTGAGATGTGAAATTTGCAGGCGCACACCTGTTGCTTTTGTAATATCAATATGTTCTGCTAATGCAGTAAGATAGTAAGAATCTCTATTTCTTGTATGTGTTGCATGAACGCCATCATATTTTGCAACAACAGAGCAGAGCGCTTCAAGCTCAGCCTGCGTTGAAGCTTTGCCTGGATTATACTCTAAACCAGTTGAAATACCAAAAGCACCTTTTTTCATGCAATCTTCTAAAAGATTTTGCATGTTTTTCATGTCTTCTTGACTTGGCTGCCCGATAGGATCTTCCATAACAGTCATTCTCAAAGTGCCATGCCCAACAAAAGAACCAAGATTTATGCCAAGTTCCATATTATCAATTGCCTCTAAATAAGACGAGAAATCAGACCAAGTTGGCTCAATTCCGAAAGAACCTAAAGTAATAGGAATGCCACACCCTTCTTTGATTGGGGAAAGGCTAAATCCGCATAAGCCACCAAGATTTGATGTAACACCTTGCATTATTTGGCTCATTCCACGAGGATCAACAGGCATTGACATATCACTGTGTGTGTGAATATCAATAAAGCCTGGGCAAACATACGCGTTTGTTGCATCTATTATAATTTTTGCTTCTAAAGCGCAATCATTTGATGAAAAATCGCCAATAGCTGAAATTTTACCATCTTTTACTGCAATATCAGCTTTATATGCTTTTTTACCACTACCATCTAACACTTTACCATTTTTGATTAATATATCTATCATAGAAGTCCTCAAATGATTAAAAAAATCTTGTAAAACATAAGGCCAGTCAACACATAATTTATGTTTGTCATCAAACAATATCTTGATATTTCAAGAGAAATATACGAATTCTCACTAAAGAACATTGACATTTTTCTCATAATTTGGCAAGATTAATCTAAGAATTATTTTTAGTGTTTATGGTTAAAGGGGCAAAATTACTAGTTGCGCATTATAATTATAGGGGCTTAGATAACTAGTGATTTTGCGTTTTTTTGAACTTTTTACTGTTGGAGAAAGTATGAAGAAGATTTTGTTTTCACTTTTATTAGCTGCTGTTGCAATTATGCCACTTCAAGTTGAAGCTAAAACTGTTACTATGCGTGTTGGCTGGTCAACTCCACCAGAACATCTTTATGGTGTTTTTGCTAAAAGATTTCAAGAACTTGTTGCTGAATATACAAATGGTTCAGTAGAAGTAAAATTATTCCCTAGTGGACAATTAGGCTCAGAAGATGCTGCTTTCAAAAGCTTGCAAATCGGTACTGTAGACGGTTATTTCGTTACAGCAAGCCTTTTATCAGTTCACTATCCTGCAATGGACGTTTTCTCACTTCCTTATATTTTTGAAAACATGAACCATATGCAGAAAGTTTTAACATCTGAACCAATTCAAGAATTTTTTGATAAATTCCAAGAAAAAACTAAAGTTAAATTCTTAACTTATGGTGTGTTAGATACTCGTGATCTTTACAACACTAAAAAAGATATCAATTCATTTGAAGATTTTGCAGGCTTGAAATATCGCGTTCCTAAAAGCCCTGTTATGATTGAAACTTTTAAAGCTTTTGGTGCAGAACCAATTTCTTTAGCTTGGTCAGAAACACCTTCAGCGCTTCAAACAGGAACAGTAGAAGGTGGCGATAACGGAACAACAGTTATCGTACAAATGAAGTTTTATGAATTGGCAAAACACTTAACAGTATTAGACCACTTTGCAGTGTTTAGCCCATTATTAGTTTCAGATCGCTTCATCAAAAAACTTTCTCCTGAACAGTTAGAGCAAGTTACACGTGCTGCAGTTGATACTAATAAAGAACTTGATGAAATTGCAATCAATCAATTAGAAGAAACTCGTGCTTTCTTGGCAAGCCAAGGTATGACAGTTACTCGTCCTGATAGAGCGCCTTTCATCGCTGCAGCGAAAACAGTTCAAGAAAAATTTGCTGCTGAAAAAGATGATGAATTTAGAAATCTTCTTCAAACTATTCGTTCAATCCAACCATAATTAATTATGCAATCCCCCTTGTAAATAAGGGGGATTCTCATATCAATAAGGAGATAAAATGCAATTAATTATAAATGCATTAAAATTTATCGATAAAAATTTTGAAGAAGTAATTTGCTTTATAGGTGTTAGCCTTGTAGCAATCTGCGTTTTCTTACAATTTATGATTCGATTAGTTTCAGGTTCTGCGCTTTCATGGCCTGAAGAACTTGCAATTTATGGCATGGCTTGGTCAATGTATATAGGCGCATGTCTTTGTGTGCGTAACAAAGGACATATGCGAATTTTACTTCTTGTAAAAAAATTACCAAGAAAATTAGGTTTATCACTCTTAATTTTTGGTGATATTTTATGGTTCTCATTCTGCATTTTCATGATGTTTGTTGGTATTGACTATATTTCTTTACTTTTAGAGCAAGTGCAAATTTCGCCAGCTCTTGAAATAAATCAAGCATATCCACAAAGTGTTATTCCTATTGCGTTTGGGCTTATGGCTTTACGTATTATACAACTCTATTACTCATGGTTCAAGGACGGTTGTCCTGATTATCCAGCATAAGAAAGGAAATTATTATGGAAGAATTTGGACGCTCAGCCATGCTAATAGTGTTTTTGGGAAGTATCATTATTGGTATTCCCGTGCCTATTGGCTCATTTATGGCAACCGCTGTAGGATTATATTTTCTTGATTTACCTTTTGAAATGCTTGCGCAAACTGCATATCAAGCTTTTGAACCATTCCCACTTCTCACAGTGCCACTTTTTATTTTAGCGGGTAACCTTATGCTAAAAAGTGGTATGGCAGAACGTATTATTAATATTGCCGAAGCTTTGGTTGGTTCAACAAAAGGTGGTCTTGGTCAAATAAGTGTTTTAGCAAGTGGATTTTTTGCTTCTCTTTCAGGTTCAGGAACAGCAACTTCTGCTGCTATTGGTAGTATTACTATTCCTGCAATGCAAGAAAGAAATTATTCATCACGCTTTGCTGGTGGTGTTGTTGCAACATCAGGTGCATTAGGAACTATGATTCCGCCAAGTAACATGATGGTTATGTATGCTCTTGTTGCTGGTGAATCAATTCCAAGGCTCTTTTTAGCAGGCGTTATTCCTGGCATTATTCTTATTATTGGTCTTATGATTGTGGTAAGAATTTGTGCTATTCGTAATAACTTTGGTAATGCAAACGCAAAATTTTCATTCCCTCGCTTTAGAGCAGCTATGTGGGAAGGAAAATGGGCTGCATTTATGCCATTGCTTATTCTTGGTGGTATTTATCTAGGCTTCTTTACACCAACCGAAGCAGCATCAGTTGCTGTTATGTATACATTATTTGTTGGTGTGTTTATTTATAAGAAAATTGGCTGGAAGGAAATTCGCTCAGCTGTGTATAATACTGGTATGTTTGGTGGTATGCTCCTAATTGTTGCGCCAACAATTGCCTTTACTCAGCTTTTAGCGCTTTATGAAATTCCTGGCCTTATTTATGATAGTATTACACAAATTACCAGCTCACAAGTTGGCGTATTGATGTGTTGTGCTGTTGTATTATTAATTGCTGGTATGTTTGCTGATTCTATGGCGCAAGTTGTTATTTTTGCACCAGTATTATTACCAGTTGTTAAAGAATTTGGTGTTGATCCAGTATTCTTTGGTATCTTCGTAACTCTTACATGTGAAATTGGCTTCTTTACTCCACCTGTTGGAGGTAACCTCTTTATTGCATCAAGAATTTCTGGGGCTACAGTTGAAGAAACTTCAATTGGTGTTCTTCCATTCTTAGCAGTATTTATGGTTATGCTTATTTCTTTCTGCTTTACACATGACTGGGTGCTTTGGCTTCCAAATCTTGTATATGGCGTAAGTGGCGGATAGTAGCAGATAATATTCGACAATGCAGATAAGCGTGACTAAGTTTTTACTTAGCAAGCTGTTATAATACAAAATAAAAGGCTTTTCTTTCTTATGAGAGTTAAGCCTTTTTTGTTTCTACAAAATCTAGTAGAATATTTTTACTTAATAGTTGCGTGAAATAAATGCATAAAAAATTCCCTCTAGTCTATACGAGAAGAGGGAATTGATTTGTTTGTGTACTAAGCAGCTTTGTTATGCATTAATTTCTAATAACCAAGATAATATTTTCTATGTGCTTTTTCTAAATCTGCATAGAATTTATCAGCAGTTGTTGAAGAATCTTTTGTGAAAAGGCTTACTACATACATAGTAATTGTTGAACCAATAAGACCAAATGCACCATACCAAGTGTTACCTAAATTGAAAACAAAATAGGTGAGTAGAACAATTATTGCACCAACAATTGAAGCTGCAATAGCGCCTTGAGTGGTTGATTTTTTCCAATAAATTGCAAAAACTAAAATTGGGAATAAAGGCATAACAATAGCAATAGCAAACATGATAAGCGTGAAGATAAGATCAGGCGGGTAGAGTGCTAATATTGTTGAGAAAAGCCCAATAATAAAGATAATGGATCTATTCAGCATTGATTTCTTTTCGCTTGCAATTTTGATATTGAAAGTTTTTCTAATAAAATCAATTGAGATGATAGAGGCGCTTACTGAAAGAAAAGCATTTGCTGTTGAAATACCAACTGCGCAAGTTCCTAAGAAAAAGCCAATCATTAAAACATAAGCTATGCTTGGGCTTGTGCCGTTCACAACGTTTTTAATGAGGTAAGGCACTAATAATTCGGTTTCTGAGCTTGGCAAACCTTGGAAGAAAGCAAGGCCAAGTAAGCCTATTCCCATTGTTCCCGTCCAAACAATTGCTTGCAAAACTGGTGCAAAATAGAATAAACGTCTTTGTGCTTTTAATCCATCACCAAAATACCCAGAACGAACAAATACGTGTGGTAGCATGATTGTCCAACCAATTGCGCAAGAGAAAGGATAGCCAAATCTACTTCCATAACTTACCCATGCATCAGGCCCAGGGTATGAGAAGAATGCAGGCGCTTTTTCCCATAATACTTCAAGCGGGCCTTTGCCATCTTGTGGAAAACCAAAGGCAACACAAATGCCAACAATAACCCATAATAATGAAATAAATACAAGTCCTTGAATAGTGTCTGCCATAGCGGCAGATTTTGTTCCGCCAACACTCACGAAGAGAGTTGTTCCTATGCCAACCACAAGCACAGCTAGTTGATATGAGATATTTCCATCTGTTGCAAATTGTGCCGCTTGCCCAACTGCCATTAAAACAGAAGAAATATATGGAAATGAAGTAAGCAAGAATAAAAGACCAAGAATTACACGTAAACTTTTACTTGGAAAACGTTCAGCATAAAAATCAGCAGGCGTAACAAAATTATCATTATTAACTTTGTTTAAAAGCCAAACTTTATTCATAGTAAAGTGTGCAATAATAGGGAAAAGTGGGATATAACTTAATTCTGAAAGCCAATAACCTATGCCACCACGATAATAAGCACCAGGCCCAGCAAAGAAAACCCAAACACTCATAAGTGATGCAACATAAGTCATAACCAATACAGGCCATGGAATTTTTGGAGTAAAGAGCTGTTTTTCAGAAATATTCTTTTCTTTGCGAACAACATAAAAAGCCATAAGACCAAGAAAACAGATATAGGAAAAAAGAGAAATCCAAATAGTTGAAGACGATAGCATATAAATTTCCCTCTTTTATTCTATAGTGTGTGACTGTGAAGAAGCAATATTATTTTCAAGATTTTCTTCTTTTTGAATATCTTTCTCGTCACGCAAGGGTTGAGATTTATTTACAAAGTAAACACCAGCAAAAACACAAATCCACAATGGAATGAGCGTCAGCAAACCATGAGAAATCAATCCTTCACTATTGCCATAAGCTGGGTAAAAAGGAAAGTTATAAAGAGCATAAAACACAATAACTGCAATAAGCCAAATTTTCTCTGCTTTTGAAATTTTCATAAGCACCCCTTTTATTCTTCTTTAGTGTTATGTGTATGCGTATATACACATGTGCGCTTATGTATGTTTTTATATACACGCACAGAAGAATGAGATATTTTAGCACATTTTATAAAAAAAGTCTATTCCCCAACTGCATTAACTTTGACTTTGAGAAATAGACTTTTAGACCTAACTGGTTGCAAAGTAATAAAGAATTACAAAGCTAATAAGCAGTCGTGCACAATAGTTTTTGCCATTTGCACTTTGTATACGTTTTGAATAAGAGGTTTAGCGTCTTTTGTTACAAGTTCGCACACTTCTTTCACAACATTGTGTGTTAAGCTTTCGCCAATAAGTGCTTCTTCAACTTCAACGCATCTTCTTGGGTTATTGTGAACACCATTTAAGCAAATGCGAATTTCTTGCACTTTTCCAGCACTTTCTTTCACTGCAATTGCGCAGTTTATAATTGCGAAATCGATTGATTTTCTTAAAGCGATTTTTTGGAAAATGCTTCTTGAATATTTTTCTGAAACAATAATTGCTACAACAATTTCATCTTTATCTAAAATAGTTGAACCTTTACCATTTGCAGCTGAGAAAAATTCATCAGCAGGAATAATACGCTTAGTTGTTTTGATATCAGCTTTTAATGCAATAAGTGCAGGTGCAGTATCACTAGGATTTACAGCAATACAGCCCTTTACAGCACCAAAAATTGAATGATAACGATGTTCACCTGGCACAGCAAGACATTTCTTGCCACCTTTACGAATACAATCAATTCTGCCACCTAATTTATTTGGATATCTATAATACCAACAACGATTTTCTTGGCAAATATTACCAGCAATTGTGCCGATATTTCTAAGAAGTGGTGATGCTGTTTTTCTTGCTGCCTCTGCTAAAGCAGGAGCGAAATCTTTCACGATTTGTGATTCAGCAACTTCTGTAAGAGTAGTAAGACCACCAATTTCTAATATGCCATTTTCTTCTTTGATATAGCTAAGACCTTCAATTGATTTGAGGTTTATTATAGCTTCAGGATATTCCATCCATAAAGAATCTTTTAAGCAACCCATCAAATCACTGCCGCCTGCAACAACATAAGAAGACTGTTCTTGCAAACATTGCACAGCATGCTCAAGGCTTTCTGCTTGTATATGTGTAAAACGTTTCATTTTATTTCCTTATAACTGTTAATAAGCTAGCTTTATTTCTTTCTTTTAGATGCAATTTTGCCAAGGCCTTCAAGAATTTTTTCAGGCGTAAACGGTGTTTCAGTAAGGCGAACACCGCAAGCATTGTAAATTGCGTTAGAGAAACAAGCAAGAGTAGGGCATGCAGCACCTTCACCACAAGCCGCAGCACCAAATGGATGACTAGGATCAAAAATCTCTAATACTAATGGATCAACATCACATTCTAAAGCTGTTGAGAAGCGATAATCTATAAGGTTTGGTGTCATAAGCCAGCCATTTTTCTTATCAACAATACAGTCATTTCCTAAAAGTGCATTATCAAAGCCATGACGAGTTGTAAGTAATTGACCTTCAACGATTTTTGGGTTCAATGCACGGCCAACGTTTTGAGCCATTGTCATGCGAACATTTGAAATCATACCTGTTTCAGTATCAACATCAAGGCTAATGAATTGAGCGCCTCTTTCTTTTGGTAAAAGAACATGATCAGGATTACCATCTTTCAAAGCACCTTCATGCGGGTTATTGTTCACATAATGTCCAATAACTTCGTGAGGGCCACCATAGTGACCAATAGGGCCAAAAGCTTCTTGATAAGTGATACAAATTTCAGGGTTTTCTTTAACAAAAACGCCATCAGTGCCAGTGTCAAGCTCGTCAGCATTGCGGTTCATAACTTCTGCCGCTAAGTCAAGCAATTTACCTTTCGCAATTTTGGCAGCTTCGTAAGTTGCCCAACCTTGTAGCCAAGTTCCGCATGAACCAGCGGCTAAAGTAGCAAATGGAGTTGAATCAGTATCATGTGCAACAAGTCCAACTCTTTCGTAAGGAATGCCTAATACTTCAGCTGCAAGTTGGCATTGAACAGTATGTTGACCTTGACCCATATCAGCTAAAGCGCAAACTAAAGCTGCAGAACCATCGTGATAAATTTTTACAATAGATTCAGTTGAGTTGCCTTTACCAGGACGGCCAGCACCCATAGCAAAAATTGCAACACCTAAACCAGAACGTACACGAGAAGTTTTTTCATCAGGATGTTTCCAGTTTTCTTTCCAGCCCACACGCTCTGCGCCTTGTTCTAAACATTCTTCAATGCCTGAACCTGAAATATAGCCTGAAATATAAGTGAGAGGATCCCAACCTGTATCAATATCAAATTGACGCATGCAGTTTTTCTTACGAAGTTCAACAGGGTCAATCCCTAAACCATAAGCTGCTATATCCATTGTTGTTTCAACACCAAAGTTTGATTCAGGCACGCCATAGCCTTGCCAGCCAAGAGCAGTGAATCTATTTGTATTGATATTTACAATGCGTGCACGGTTGTTTTCGCAATTGTGTGAATAAAGAACAGCACCAGTTGAAAGCATGCCGTTTTTAGATGGCCAAACGTCGCCGCCTGAACCAACTTCTTGACGATGCACATAATCCATAGTAGTGAGCGTACCATCTTTTTTAAAGCCGATTTTTACGTCAACATCACTACCACGTGACCATGAACAAAGCATTTCTTCTTCACGTGAATAAATACATTGCACTGGTTTTTTCAAGTCTAGGCAGGCAAAACCAGCAATAAGTAGATAGTGGCTTGAAACGTTTCTATCAAGAACGTGAGGATTTTTACCACCAAAGCTACCACCAGTGTAAGGCGCAACATAGTTGATTTTATCAGAGCTAATTCCAAGAGCTTTTGCTAAAGAATATTTCTCGTCGTGAAGACCTTGTGAGTGTGTATATACTTGAAGTTTTGTGCCATCATAATTCATGGTGCAACCATGAGTTTCCATAGCAGGCGCTTTACAATAAGCAAATTTCAAGTTTTTTTGATCGATGATATAATCTGCTTCTGCAAAACCTTTATCAACATCACCAAAACCATTGTGATCAGCCGGAGTTTTTGTTTTGAAAAGGCGAGTTTCAGGATCACGATCACTCAAAACTGCGTGGTGTGGCCAAAGTTTATAGTTTGGCTCGTGGTCAAAAACTTGAGGCGCATCTTCTTTTGAAGCATCTTCCGCTGATAATACAAAAGGTTTTTTTGCATATTCAACTTCAATTAATTCAAGAGCTTCTTCTGCTGTGTCAATATCTTTTGCAATAACAGCCGCAACTAAATCGCCCACATAATAAAGTGATTTTCTAAATGCTTGTGGATAATTTAGATGTGTCATTACAAGGTGAACACCTGGATAAGCTTCTGCTTTTGAAGTGTCAATTGAAATAATGTCTGCTGCTGGATATGGGCTTCTGAGGATACGAGTATGAAGCATACCTGGAAGAATATTATCAGCATAGAATTTTGCTTCGCCAGTAACTCTTCCACGGCCGTCTTTTTGCTTTACGTATTGGCCAACTGATTTTGAACGACTGCTCATTACTAAGCTCCTTTAGCCATTTTCTTTGCAGCACTTTGAATTGCAGCAAGAATATGCTCGTAGTTATCGCAAATACAAAGATTGCCAGCGATAGCTTCTTTAATTTCATCTTCACTAGGGTTTGGATTTTTTGTAAGTAATGCTTTTGTTACCATGATAAATCCAGGTGAACAAAAACCACATTGCGCCGCATATTCTTCAAGCCAAGCTTCTTGAATTGGGTGTAGTTTACCGTTTTTGCTCAATCCTTCGATTGTTTCAATGCGTTTCCCAACTTGCTCAACAGCTAAAAGCATGCAAGCAGGGCAAGCAACATCATTAATTAAAACAGTGCAAGCGCCGCAAGCGCCTTCATCACAGGCTTCTTTAGTTCCGGTAAGTCCGCAACCGTTACGAAGCACTTTTGATAATGTCCAGTGTCCTTCAACTAATAAAGGAGTTTCTTCATTGTTGATATTGAGAACTATATGGACTTTTTCCCCTTTTGAGAGGACTTGTTTAATACTTTGGCACATTTTTCTAGTCCTAAAATTTAATTTTAGTATCTATTAATAGTTTTGATGCTATTAATAGATACTTTATTTTTTCCACAGCGTTTATATAGCTAATATTGGAAAGTTACAAGTTTTTTTATTCTAATTAGTCTTTTTTAGATGAAGCTCTGCTTGACCATAAAATACCACCAACAATAAGGAGGAAGCTTATAGCTTGAACAGAGTTAACTTTTTCACCAAGAGCAATAAAGCCAATGATAGCACTAAAGATTGGCATTGAATAATAAATAATGTTAGCTAAAACTGGTCCAATTTTTTCTAAAGCAATGTTCCATGAACCCCATGCTACTAATGATGCAAATATACCTGTAAATGCAATACTGAAAATTACTGTTGAGTTTAGGTTGAATACAAATTCAGGTGTTGAATACTCCCAAACAAGAAGTGGAATCATCATGATTAAACCTAAGAAGTTGATAACTGTAAGAACTGTAAGTTGTGATAAACCTTCAGGGAGTTTGCTAAGTGCAATGCTATAAAAAGCAAAACCAATTGTTCCTGCTAACATATACATATCACCAATAACAAAGCTAAAACTTAGAAGAGATTGTAAACTGCCGTTTGCAACAAGGTAAACAGAACCAGCTAAAGCAATTGTACAACCAATTAAGCTGTTCATTGTTGGCTTTTGCCCCTTAGCAAGAAGAATAAGCATAACGAAAATAGGAGAAGTTACTGAAATCAGCCCCATGTTTACCGCTGGCGATGTTTGTGCTGCAAAATAGCTAAGCGGTGAGTAAAGGGTAATACCTGTAATAGCTGCAATAATTAGCTGTGGCAGGAATTTTTTTACTAAATGCATCTCAGCTTTTACTCTTGGTAAGGCAAAAGTGCAAAGAATTAATAAAGCAACTGTCCATCTGCAAGCACCAAGTGTAAGTGGTGAAATTTGACCAACTGCTAAACGCGCAACTACGTATGCTCCGCCCCAGATACCTGTAGCCAATAATGCATAGATTAAACCAACATTTCTTTGTGATGTCATAAAACTCTCCTAAAAAGTAAACTTCAAACTAACTTTGACACTTAGCACTATAAACAAAGAAAAAATGCATGTGAATTTTTGCGCTATTTCTTGTGCTTAATTTCACTTAGTGTTCATTCTAGCTATTTGTTTTTATTTGCTTTTTTATAGCAAATAGCGTGCCAAATATAAAAATCTGTTATTTCAAATAGATAGAAAAATAAGCAATGCAATTGTATAGTCAAATCACGGAAATAAAGCTTGCAAAGTCTATTATTGTTTGCTAGAAGAAGTAAATTATATTTTCCGTTATAACGGATTTTCTGTGAGTATATCATGACAACAAATTATAGTGAAATTATCCAATTTATTTTAGAAGAAAAACCAAAGGAAGAAGCGCTTTTAATGCTTTTTGAATTATTGAAAGAGAAAATTCCTTTTGAAAAAATTGTGTGCTGTAAAGTAAGCCGTGAATCAAAAGTTGTGAATATGTTTATTGAATATTCACTTACAGAAAGGATTCAAGATTTTTGCTATAAGCTTGAAACTCTCACACCTATTGATATTCTTAAACAAAGATATGCTGGTGATTTTAAAAATCTTTTTGTTTCAAATCAAAAGGATAAAGAAATTACATTTTTTGATCAGCTCCATTTTCCTGCTCAATCTTTTATCAATTTTATTTTTCATATCACTGAAGATTTAAATACTTACATGTTCTTTTCTTGTTTTTCAGCTGAGTCAAACGTTTTTAGTGAAGAGCATGTAAAATTGCTTTCACTTGTGCGCCCTTTTCTTGAAAAACTTCTTCTAGAACTTTATCAAAATAATCCTGAACCACAAACATTTCTTGCTTCAAAAAGAGCTTTGCCTGCTTCTTATGAAGAGCAGTTGCGTGCATGCCCAAACCTTGAAAATGTTGTGCGTGAAATTGAAACAATTGCACCCTATAATATGACAACGCTTATCACAGGTGAAAGTGGTGTCGGTAAAGAACTTGTTGCAACCACAATCCATCTGCTTTCCCCAAGAAAAACAAAGCCTTTTGTTGAAGTGAATTGTAGTGCTATTCCTGAGTCATTACTTGAAAGTGAGCTTTTTGGTTTTGAAAAGGGGGCATTCACTGGTGCAATTCAAAGTAAGAAAGGTTTTTTTGAACAAGCAGATAAAGGCACAATTTTCTTAGATGAAATTGGTGAAATGTCATTACAATCGCAAACACGGCTTTTGAGAGTTTTGGAAAATAAGAAAATTCAAAAAATAGGAAGTGAACGCTCTATTGCCTTAGATGTGCGCGTTGTTGCTGCAACAAATAAAAATCTGCTTGAATTAGTGAAAACTGGAAAATTTAGAGAAGATTTATATTATAGACTCAAAGGTTTTCATATACAAATGCCTTCACTACGAGAAAGAAAAAAAGATATTCGCTTTTTAACAGAATATTTTTACTCGCATTGCATTGAAAAGCATCAAATTAAAAATCCACCTTATTTAAGCTATAAAACAATACGTAAGCTTGTTGAATGTGAGTGGCCAGGAAATGTGCGCCAATTGAAATATGCAATAGAAGAGGCAATTTTCAAATCTCTCAGTAAAGGGAAGAAGGAATTAGAATTTGATTTTGCAAATGAACTTCTCGTAGCAAATTCTCCAATAAAAAAGAAACCTTTAGAAGAACAAGAAATCCTCAATGCTTTGAAAAAATCGCACGGAAAAATTGAAGGCAGATATGGCGCAGCAGAAATTCTCAAGGTAAATCCTGCTACTTTAAGAAGTAGAATGAAAGTGCTTGCTATTCCATTTAAAAAAGATAAAGCAATAAGTTAGTTACTCATCGCTTTATCTTGTAAACGCTTTTTCTCTATTTTTTAGCAAATAGGAGGGGATTTAGAAATTAATCTTTAATATAATAAGGATTAGTCCATGCTTTTTGGCCATATTTGTCAACACATTCAATGCGAACATAGCTTTCAGTGCCTTTCAATGTGTATGCGCCAGAAGTTATTGTTTCGCCACGAGTTTTTGGAAGAATTGTTTCGCCATCGCCAACTTTTCCGCCAACAAGGAAATGTATTCTTACTGCATCACTGCACTCTACATAGACTTCATTTTTTCCATCTTTTTCGCGTATGCCCCATTCAAAAATATCAACGCCTGAAGTGGAATAATAATTTCCTGCAAGGATGTTTTCCATAATAGTATCGTGACTAAGCTCGTCATTTTCTTTTGGGCAAACAACAATTGCGCCGCCCAGTGAATCTGGCAGTTTCTCGCTATTATGATTATCATCACAAGCAAAAGCATGAATTTCTTTGCCGCTTGCAAGCATATTGTCCCAGTGAAGTGTGTCATCACCAAGACCACACTCAATTTCAGTGCCATAATTATAGATTTCAAGAGCAAAAACATTTTCAAGATCTGCAAATTCTTCTAAATCAACACGTGACCACAAAGGATGATTATAAGTAACAGCCATGCCTCTATCGTGCAGTTCATTTACAAGACTTTGCGCTTCTTTTAGGCCATTCCATGTATCATAAAAGACTGGAGGCTCAACCGATTCTAAATGTTGAAAAGCTTCTTTCTTTGCTTTTTTTTGCATTTCAGAAGTTCCTAACAGCCCTAATAAATGATGGTTTTTTATTCTAGAACCAGCAAGTTTGCCTTTTGTAGCAAGAAGATTTGAAGAAACTTCAATGCCAGGAATGATGATAAAATCTTCATCATTCAATTCTTCTCTAAAATCAGAATAAATTTCATGATCTGTAAAAGCAATAAAACTATAACCATTTGACTTATAATATTCTTTTGATTCTTTTGGGCTGAGAAAACCATCTGAAATAGTAGTGTGACTATGAAGATTGCCTTTAAATCTTTTAGATTTTTTTGAAATTCCAATGAAATTCATATATTATCCTTTCAGCTATTAGTACTATCTAGCTAAATTTAATACAGTTATGTTTTTTGATACTTACAAAAACTCTGTCGCCTTCATCATAAAGAACATTTGATCTAAAAAGTCTATCAGATTTGATAACTACATCGCCAAATTTGATAGTGTAGCGGATAACGCTTCCTCTGTTTGAATGTGCGGCAATTCTTCCTTCAAATTGATATGATTCTTTATCTTCTTCATATTCATGGAAAAGTTCAACAGTTTCAGGGCGAATAGCAACTTCTCTAATATCAGCACAATCTTCATTGCTAAACTTCGCAAAATCTTCTTTTGAAAAAATATTGTAATTGCCGATAAAGCTTGCAGCAAAAGAGGTTTTTGGTTTTGTATAAATTTCCATAGGTGTGCCAGATTGTTCAACATTACCAGCATGGAAAAGATGAACCACGTCAGACATAATCATAGCTTCATCTTGATCATGTGTAACAAAAAGTGTGGTGATTTTCATTTCTTGTTGAATAGCACGAATTTCCTGCTGTAAAGATCTTCTCAATTTTGCATCAATAGCTGAAAGAGGTTCATCAAGCAATAATACTTTTGGTTCATTCACAATAGAACGAGCAAGCGCAACACGTTGCTGTTGACCGCCAGATAATTCATGCGGAAAAGTTTTTTCACGGCCAAGCAAATCAACCATGCGTAAGGCAGATTTTACTTTTAAGTCAATAGTATCTTTATCTAATTTTTTCAAGCGAAGCCCAAAAGCCACGTTTTCATACACATTCATATTAGGGAAAAGACTATATTGCTGAAAAACCATGCCGATATTTCTATCTTTTGGTGATTTAAAGGTAATATCTTCGCCGTTTAGAAAGATTTTACCGTCTGTTACTTGCTCTAATCCTGAAAGGCAACGAAGCAAGGTGCTTTTTCCGCAACCTGAAGGGCCAAGCAAAGTTACAAGTTGACCTTCTTCAACATCAAGTGAGATATTATTTAATACTGTATTGTTATCAAATTTTTTCAAAATATTTCTAAATTCAATATAACTCATTTTATTATCCTATTTCGTTTTATTCGTGCGCTTGTAAGCACCTAAAGAGATTAAGAAAGTTACAAAAAATAACACAACAACAATACTACTTACGAATTGCCCTGATGTGAATAGATTTCTGTAAAGATATACTTGCGCTGTGGTAAAATAATTTCCTGCTAAGGTGTTTACAATAACAAAGTCGCCAAAAATAATTGCTAAAGAGAGTAGGGAAGAAATAAGCAAGGCTTGGCTTATGCTTGGAACAATAACTTTACAAAAAGTATAGAAATTGCTTGCGCCTAAAAGTTGAGCCGCATCTAAAATTCTTCTTGTATCAATAGCGTTTAAGCTGTTTTTTATACCTTGATACATATAAGGCAGAATAATTATACAATAAGTGAAAATAAGAAGTAAGACCCTGTTTGATAAAATTCCAGGCGCGCCTGTATAGAGTGAAACAATACTCACTGGAAGAATAATTCCTTGAATTGCATAAGGGATTGTGCAAATAATATTCAAATATCTGTCAAGTTTAGGATGATAAACAATAACTACATACATTGCTAATAATAGCAACACGATAGTAAGAGCAATAGGCACAATAGAAAGAATAACCGATCTTGAAAGCGCATACCAAAAAGTTACGTCTGTAAACAGTCTTTCATAAAAACTAAGGGTAAAACCAGTAGGTAAAAGACTCATCCATTCAGTGAAAAATGAATAAATAAAGGTTACAAAAAGAGGGGTAAAAAGATAGAGGGAAATAATCCACATAATAATTTTATTTGATTTTTTACTTTTATTCATCATTTTGAAACGCTCTTTCTTTTTTCAATAAATTTATCTTTGAGAACAATGGAAAGCACCATAAGCACCATAAGCACAACCGATAATGCAGAACCAAATTCAGGGCGTTGCACAACATCGCCAACAAATTGTTCTGAAATTCTAATTGGTAAGAGTGATAAATTGCTTTGCATAAGCGCATAAGCTGTGGCATAGGCAGCAATTGCATTGGCAAATAAAACGCTTAATGTTCCTAAAATGCTTGGTAAAAGATTTGGAAGACCAACTTTAATCCAAAAATCAAAAGAACTTCCGCCTAAAAGAGCAACAGCGTCTTGCCATTCATTTTTCAAAGCTTTGAAGGAGGGAATCATCAATAATGTTGCAAGCGGAATTTGGAAGTAAATATAGGTGAGAAGTAAACCACTTACGCTGTAAAGATTGAATTCAGCCAAAGCTTCAATGCCAAAAGTTTTCCCAAAATTAACAACAATGCCCACATTTCCAAAAAGAATGATATAGGCAAATGCCAAAGGAACACCTGAGAAATTTGAAGTCATGTTCAAGATGTTTACAAAAAGATTTTTCTTGCTGCCTTTTGTGCTGTGGTAAGCTTTTGCGCCAAAAAAAGCAACAATCATTCCAATAATTGCAGAGAAAATTGAAATGATAATACTATTTAAAATAGCTTGCTGATACAGTCTTTTTGTAAAAATATCTATATAATGATCGAGTGTGAAGCCAAATTCGCCACTTGGCATAAAGCTTCTAAAAACAACCATAGTAACAGGAATAATCTCAAATAAGAGAGCTACTAAAAAAAATGGAAGTAAAGCCCAAAGATAATTTTTATTGGTTTTCATATAAACCTATGTATACTTAGAGAGTTAAAGAAATATGAGAGATTTTATAAGAAGGGGAAAGATTATCTATTTTACAAAATAATCTTTCCCTCTATTTGCTAATAAGTATTTTATTTAGTTAGCATAAGCCATTACTTCTTCTTGCCATTTAATGCCAATTTCAGAAACGCTTTTTTCCCATGCTTTTTGATCACCAATTGGACGAGCATTTGCATATTGTTCTGTTGGGATTCTTTTTGCTACAAGATCAGCTGGAAGTTTCACATTGCTTCTAATTGGTGTTGCATAGCCGATTGCAAGGTTGATTTGACCTTCATCGCTAAGAATATATTCTCTTGCTAATGCAGCAGCGTGTGGATTTGGTGCATATTTATTGATGATAGTTGCATAACCGCTTTGCACAGAAGCTTCAGCAGGAATCATAATATCATATTCAGCTTCAGGATTTGTTTTTACAATTTGATCACGATAGTTCAGTGCATTATAATCCCATGCAAACATAAGAGCAATTTCACCTTTTTCTAAACGTGCAATACTTGCTTCGCCTTTATCTAATCTGCCTTGTTCAGCAATTTTCTTGAAAAATTCTAAACCAGGAGTGAGGTTTGCTTCATCTCCGCCGTGTGCGATTGCAGCCGCTAAAACAGCGCATTGATATTGAGTGCCTTTTGCAACATCGCCCACAGATACCATATAATCACCATTCAAAATATCTTCAAATGATTTTGGTGGATTTGGAACTAATTTACGGTTTGTAATAACAGCAACAGTACCATAATAACCAATAATCCAGTCGCCATCTTCATCTTTTGCCCAAGCAGGAATGTCATCCCAGTAGCTTGTTTTATACGCTTGAGTTACGCCTTTAGCTTCAGCAACTGGCCCAAATGATTGACCAACATCACCAATATCTTTTGTTGCATTATTTTTTTCAGCTTCAAAAATTGCAATTTCTTCAGCAGAAGTCATATCAACATCACTATGCGCAAGGTTGTATTTTTTATTTAAGTCAGTCCAAGTGCCAACCCAGTTTGCCCAAGTGTCAGGCATACCTACTGAGTGAACTTCACCTTCTTTTTTTGCCATTTCAACAATTTGCTCTAAGCTTAGTGAATTTAAGTTTACAGCTTGCTCTTTTTCTTCGCTTTTACAACCCACTAAAAATAGTGATGATAAGATTGTTGCAACTAAGATATTTTTCATTTTAAACATGGTAACTCCGGTAAAAAGTAATTTTATTTTTTTGAATTGAGATAGTAATAGAATTTTATTGTTACAAAAATATGTCAGCTTTGTTACATCTTCGTCACAATTGAATTTTCTCTGTTACAATTATGTTACGTATGTTTTTGGAATGATTTAAGTTGGCTTATAAACATAAAAAAAGGCTATAACCTTTACTGTGATTAGTAAAAGAAATAGCCTTTTAAAAGTGTTAAATTAAATTCTAACTATTTATAAAGGAAGCAATTTTAGAAATCTTCTGCTTCTTTTTCAAGTTGTGCTTGCTCTTCTTTTGTAATTGCAAGAGCGTTTGCTAAACCATCAAGGTAGGATCGCTCCATATATGAATCAATATCAACTGCAGCGCAAGAAAGACGATAAAGATCATAGCCTTCTTCTTTGCTTACAACGCGTGAAGCTAAACTGTGTGGGTCAATCGGTTTTTGAATGAAGGCATCAACAATTTCAGCCATGTCTTGATTTGGAAAGAGAGCAGCCACGGCATTGTGGATATTGTTTCTTTCGTCTTCATCAATGTGCCCATCAGCACGTGCAGCATAAACCATTGCTTCAAGAAGTAGTAGAGCTGTGTTTTCAGCAGGCGGAAGCATTTGTGGTGGAGTGTTTTGCACTTGCGCTTCTTGATACACAGGTTCTTGATAACCTTGTGGTGCCTGATAGTTTTGGCTATTTTGTTGATATTGCTGATTTGCTTGTGGTTGATAATAGCCACCAGCAGTGCTTTCTTTGCTTTGTGACCATTTTTGATAAAATGTCCATGCAAGTCCACCAATAGCAGCAGCGCCACCAACTTTCATTGCAGTTTTTGCAACTTTTTTCGTTTTCTTACCTGTGAAAAGTGCTCCAAGTAAACCACCAACAGCGGCAGAACCTAATAATCCGCCAACACCGCCAAGGTTTGAACTTTGCACTTTTTCTTTAGCCATTGAGCCAACATTACCTAAATTTTGTGATGCTTGCTGAATTGAACCGCCAAGATTTCCACCAAGCGCTGAATTGATTGTATTTCCAATCTCACTGAGATTACCGTTTTTTATTTGATCTAAAATATTTTTCATTTTTACCTCATTTGAAAAGAATATTTTTGAATTTCCAGTATATAAAATAAAGCTTATCTCAATTAAATGCAAGCAACTTTCTTTTGATTTGTTTTATTTTCTCTAAATTATCCAAAATTCAAATAGCTTAGAGCAATGTTTGAGTTTTGTGAATAAAACTTTTGCCTATCGGATTATTTGCCTATTGCTCAACGCTTTGTATAGTGATATAAATGCTTTTACAAATACTTTACAATAAGGAAAATATTATGCTTTTATCATCAGTTATATTGGGAATTGTTATTCTTCTTATTATCTATCTTATTTCAATTTATAATAGTCTTGTGCGTTTAAGAAACCAAGTGGCAGAAGGTTTTTCGGGTATGGATATTCAAATGAAAAAGAGATATGACCTTATTCCAAACCTTGTTGAAACTGTAAAAGCCTATGCTACACATGAAGAAGGCACACTTGAAAAAGTTATTCTAGCAAGAAATTCAGCAATGCAAGCAAAAGAAATTAATGAAAAAATGCAAAGTGAAAACATGCTTAGCACAACATTAAAATCACTTTTTGCGCTTTCTGAATCTTATCCTGATTTAAAAGCAAATACAAATTTTATTCAATTACAAGATGAACTTGGGCAAACTGAAGATGAAATTGCAATGTCGCGCAATTATTATAATGGCACTGTGAAAATGTATAATAATAAAATTGAAGTTTTTCCTAATAATCTTATTGCAGGGCGCTTTGGTTTTGAAAAATCAAACTTCTTTGAACTTGATGATGTTTCAGCAAGAGAAAATGTGAAAATCGATTTTTCCAAGTAAACTCACTAATTATTTTACTATTCAAATATAAACTTTTTTCTTTGAGGGGATTATGCAAAATAAAATAAAGCTTAATCTATTGCTATTTTTTTGCTTTCTTTTTGGGACTATTTTACTTCTCCCACAGTTTGCAAGTGCTGAATATTATACAACTGATAAATATAAAGTAGATATAATAATCCATGAAGATAGAACTTTTGAAATTAAAGAAAATATAGATGTAACTTTCACTGAAAAAAGACATGGAATTTTTCGCTATATTCCTAAAAAAACAACTTTTTTAATGGATTATGGCGATGGGGATGTTAAAGAAATAGCATATACTGCGCTTATAAGAAATGCAGGTGTAGAGAATCATCCCTATTCTTTTGTAAGTAATAAAGATGATTACTTCTTTCAAATTGGCGATAAAGATGTATATGTTGATGGAAAGCAAAATTATCAATTATCCTATGAATATAAGTATGCAGATGATGGTTTTGATCAATATGATTTGGTTTATCACAATGTTTT
>CAYJIN010000028.1:0-3219 GCA_964370245.1 uncultured Desulfovibrionaceae bacterium | reverse complement strand
ATAAGTATGCAGATGATGGTTTTGATCAATATGATTTGGTTTATCACAATGTTTTACCGCACGAATGGCCATCAGATATTAAAGATATTGAAATAACTGTTCAAATGCCAAAGCGTTTTAACACAAAACATGCTGAAGTTACTTCTGGTAGGTATGGCAAAAGAAATCATGCAAAGTTAGAATACACCTTTGATGGAAATACTATTCATATCAAAAATACTGAACCTTTTGAGAGGTTTGAAGGTGTAACAATATTTATTCCCTTAGCGCCAGGTTATTTTATTGACGAGCCTGAGTTTTCGCCCTATGTTCTATTTATTATGATTCTAGCGGGCTTGCTTACTTTAGTGGGACTTATTCTGTGGTTTACCAAACTAAAAGTAGCAAAAATGCCTGAACCTGTCTCTTTTTATCCGCCACGTGATTTCAATCCAGCTGAATTATCCTTTTATTTAAATGGTAGGATTAGTCGAAACGACTTTGCTTCGCTTCTTGTCTATTTTGCATATAAGGGAAATATTGACCTTGTGGTGTATGAGGGGCATTACACTACTGTAAAGAAATTGAAAGACTTAGATGAAAACGCAAAAGAGCATGAAAAAGTGTTTTTTGCAAAGCTTTTCAAAGAAAGCAACGAATTTAGAGTAAGTGAAAGACCTGTTGAATTTTATGAAATTTTACAGACATCTCTCAAGGTTTTGGGGAACGAATTATGTAATAAAAAGTATGTGCTTCCAAATAAAGAGCTATTCATTGCTTTTTTTGCTTTAATCACTGCTTTACCATCTGCACTACTAGGTTTTGGAGATTATAATCCATTTGATGTAGCAGTAAATTATGCATTAGTTGCTTTGCCACCTCTATTTATTTTCTTTTTTGTTAAGGTTTTTAGAATTACTGATAAGCTTAGAATTGGAAATATAGTTTTCATCTCAGTATTTGTTTTACCTGTTTTAGCAATTTATGCCGCTGCTGTTGTTATAGTTAGTAATAATTTGTATCATAATGAATATTTAGGCTATTTTATATTTATCTGTGCGGTGATTAATATAATTATTGGGTCAAGCAAATTTGGAAGAACGCAAGAAGGCGAAAAGCTTTATGGCGAAATTATGGGCTTTAGAAACTTCATTGAAATTGCTGAAGCTGACAAACTTCAAGCGCTTGTTGATGAAAATCCTGAATATTTTTATGATATTCTTCCATATGCCTATGTGTTTGGTCTTTCAACGGCATGGATGGATAAACTAAATCTTGTGCAAATTCCAGAACGTGAAGATTTTTCTGAGAGATATTCCAGAAATGAAATAAGAAACAATTACCGTTCTGCGCATGCAATGAGTTCTATTCTTGGCACTGTTTCAAGTATCGACGGACTTATTAATACAACAAGAAGTGCGCTAGCTCAAGAACGTAGTGCATCAAGAAGCAGTTCAAGCCGTGGCGGAAGCCGTGGTGGCGGTGGTGGAAGAAGTTCATCAGGCGGCGGCGGTGGCGGCGGCGGTGGCGGAAGCTGGTAAAACTGGCTTTAGCTATAAAAAATATTAAACTATAAATGCTTGCTCTTTTTATAAAATTTAGAAGAGCAAGCATTTTTTTTATGAATTTAGATGGTTTTTGAAAAATCTATCTCGCTTTGTTACCTTTTTCAGCATACATTTTTTCATCAGCAATGGTGAGGAGTTTTTCTAGACTTTCTGCCTCATCTGAAAGCACAATGCCGATACTTGCTGAAATTTGTATAATATGCTTATCAATAGGGAAATCTGCTTCTGAAAGGGCGACAAGTTTATTTTTGATTATTTCGGCAACACTCATATCTACAACTTGTGGCGTAATAACAACAAATTCATCACCGCCAATTCTTGCTATAAATGTGTTTGACATCATTTTTCTTTTTAATCTTGTTACATAGTCTTTGAGAAGTTTATCGCCAACTTTATGCCCATAATTATCATTTACTGGTTTAAACTTGTTCAAATCAATAAAAAATAAGGCAAAAGGAGTGTCTTTTGAAGCTTCGTAATATTTTTGTAATTTATATCTATTATACGCGCCTGTTAAACTATCGTTTTCTAATCTGCGTATAAGTTTTTCTTTTGTTTTTTCAAATCGTTCAAGGAAGTAGTAAAGAATAAAGTTGATAAATAGGAAGATTAAGAACCAAAACATTACGTCAGAAGCAACAAGATTTCTTTTGTCTTTTGCATAGAGGCTAAGCACCCAATACGAAGTGCCTAGAATAATTCCCTCAGAAATAGCTTCATCAGAAGCATATGTAGTGCTTTTTGCTGCTAATTGACTTGGTGTTTCTAGTGTGAATTCATAACCTTGTCGCTCAAGAAGATTTAACCCTACATAGTCATACAGTGCTTCGGCATCAATGGCAACGGTTACAATGCCCCAGAATTCGCCTTTATAATACACAGGATTACGGACGACTATGCCCATAGTATTTTCAAATAGTTCGTAAGGGCCTGAAATCACAACTTGGTTTGAATCTCTTGCAATTTTTGAATCTTTTGCATCATTTGGGCTTGTGAAAACATCTCTTCCCACAACACCTTCACTAAATTCAGGTGGATAGAGATATTTTATAACCCCATCAGGTATATATGCAATTGATGAACTTACTAAGCTTCTTGAAAGAATTTTCGACACTCGATAAAATTCATCTTCTTCAATTGTGCCTTTATTGATTTTGATAACTTCTTCAAGAATTTCTGTTACCATAACTTCTGCTTCAATAACACGTTGCAGGCGCTCTGCATGTGATTGAAGAATTTCTTGCTCATTTTTGAGGAGCTCTTCATATCGGTTCTTCGCAACAAAAGTTACGCCGATAATATTACTGATAATTAAAAGCGCAAAGATGATTTTTGAAATCTTCATAGATTCTTCCTTGTTTATTTACGAATTGAAAGCAAAAACTTGTAATCAAATGTATGGCGATAAATCAAAAAAGAGCATGAATAGACAGAGGGTGAAAGAGAAGAGCAGAAAATAATTCCAGTTATAATTATAGTATAACAAAAAATCATTAAAGCAATAGCTAAGTGAAAAAAAACTCAAATAATTAGAAATTTATAAAGATAGTATCATAAAAGAGCGTACTTGTTTTTTTATTCATGTGTGTATATACAAGATGGAAAGATGAAGTTTTGTTTTTTAGAAAGGAGTTTTTATGCATTTTACAGGTCCAGTTTATCGTCCACCAAT
>CAYJIN010000027.1:18999-25236 GCA_964370245.1 uncultured Desulfovibrionaceae bacterium | reverse complement strand
AAATTCATACAAAAAAAGAAAAGAAAAGCAAGTGAAACTAAAGCTATGCAAACTAAAGCACCTTTTATTTTTTTATTTTTACCATTGTTAAATTTGTCATTTGCGAAATAAATTGCATTTCCAAAAAGGCGAATAGGGTGGGGCATTTTGTATGGGTCGCCAATAAGAGTATCTAAACTTGCGCCTAATAAAATGCTGAGAAAAGTATATGAAATTTCCATTAGTTCCAGTTCTTTAATGCTTCAATTAAAAGCAGGTTATCATTTCTTGTTTGTGCGGCAACACGAAAATATTTTTCATCTAAATTACGAAAGTTTGATGCATTTCGTATCAAAATTCCATGTTTTTCAATAAGGTATTTTGATAAGTCTTCTATATTCTTACCATTATTTGAGATAATTTTGCATAAAAAGAAATTGCAAGATGAAGGCAAGACTTCAAATTGTGGAATTTTATTGATTTCTTCTTGCAAAAAGAGGGCTTCATCAATAAGTTCTTCTTGATTAAGCATGAGTGTATTATAGTTTTCTACAATAAATTCGCCTGCTTTTATCGCTAGGGCATTTACGGTCCAAGGTGCACGCATTTGGCTTATTACTTCAATAATTTCTTTATGTGCAATTACAAAGCCAAGCCTTAACCCAGGTATGCCAAATGATTTTGTAAGCGAATGAATTAAAATGAGATTTTTAGGTAATTCTTTTTCATATTCTCTATCGCTTGAAAGTTCATTATAAGCTCTATCAATAAGGAAGAAAGTGTCTGGATTATTAAAACATTTTTCTCTAATCTCTTCAAATCTAATTCTATAACCCGTTGGATTATTCGGCGAGCAAAGCCATACAGAATTATACATGGAGAAATCAGTTTTTGAAAAATCTTCAAAGGATTGATAGTTGATATCATGCTCAAAAAGAGTGCACGAATCTTCATATTCAGAAAAGGAGGGTGCAAATATAAGAGTTTGACATTTTTGATTAAATTTCTTCGTTAACCAATGTGCTAAAATATAAAAAGCTTCAGCAGAACCATTAGCAACAAGAATATTTTCAGCTTGAACATAGTAATGTTTTGCAAGCATTTGCGATAACTTAGTTGCATTTGGATCTGGGTAATTTTTTATACAATCAGATTCATTTTTTAGATAATCTAAAATAATGTCGGCTTTATTATTATAGGCAACATTTGAACTAAAATCTATTTTAATTTGCCCTTTTGTGTATTGATAGATGTTGTTTCCGTGCCCATTAATCATAATTATTTCAAACTCTTTTATCTTTTTTATGCTTCAATATTGTATATTGCGTAAACTTCTTTTGCAGTTTTAATCTGCTTAGGAATTTCAAGCGCAGTCTTTAGAATTGGGTAACCAAGAACAGCCCCTGTGCCTTCGCCAAGACGCATATTTAGATCTAAAAATGTTCTCATTTCAAGCTCTTGCATGATAATTTTCATGCCAGGCTCTTCGCTGCTATGTGTTGGGATTATATATCCAGCAACTTTTGGTTCAATTTTACAAGCAACTAAAGCTGCAACTGCTGAAATAAAGCCATCCATCAGCATTGGCTTTTTATCAATTGCACAACCAAGATAAAGCCCAACCATGCAAGCAATATCAAGTCCACCTACGTGTTGCAAAACTTCAATTGCTGATTTATTTTTGAGGTCGTACTTTATAAAGGCATTGTATACAACATCTTTTTTCAGTTGCAAGCCTTCATCTGAAAGTCCGCCACCACGTCCAACAACGTCATCAAGATTTTTTTCTGTAAGCGCATACAAAATAGCAGAGCTTGTGCATGTGTTACCAATGCCCATTTCTCCATTTGAAAAACAATCAGCATCTTTTTTACTTTGAATTGCTTCAATGCCAATGATGATTGCTTTGATGGTTTCTTCCATGCTCATTGCTGGTTCTTTTGCAAAATTCTTTGTGCCATAAGCAAGTTTTTTATTGTAAAAATTTGCGTAACTATTGAAGTTTTCGTCTAAATCGCCTTTTATGCCGATGTCAATTACGTTTAAATCAACATTCATTTGTCTGCAAAATAAGCCAATAGTGCAGATTTTATCAAGCATTGTTTGCGATACAAGCCTTGTAAAAAATGGAGGAGATGAGGAAATATTCTCTTCAATAACACCATTGTCAGCCGATGCAACAAAATGGCATGGATTATCAATAGAATTAAAAACTTTTCCTGTAATTCCTGCAACTTTTACAGCTAAATCTTCTAAATAACCAAGACTGCGATAAGGAATAAAGCGAGTGTCAGTAACTTCTCTGCATGCTTTCATGCATTCTTCATCAACCGAATCAATTTGCTTAATATAACTATTGAGGCTTTGTTCTAAATCTTGCATTTAATCTTCCTGTATGCTAGTTAAAATGTCTTAGTTATGTTTATGATTATACAATTTTAGCATGAATTTGTCAAATATATATTTCGCTTATTATGCATTCTTAGTAACTAATTTTGTTTATAAAAAGGATAAAAATATGTCAGTTTTTAATAAAGATTTACTTGTAAAGGATTGCGATTTTATTCTTCCTCTTGGATATGTTTTGAATGAGGAAGAAAAGCAATGCATTCAAGAAAAAAATGTGAAACTTAAGTTCAAAGATGAGAATGGAAAAATGTTTGTTTTTTCAGAAAATATTGAAGGAACTTTGAAACCTATTCACGCCTTAAAAGCAAAAAGTAATAGTGCACATTTTGATGAAAATGCTTTTGATGAATTTCCGAAAGTTAAAATAAATACTGCATTTAATGCAAAAGAATCAATTTTTAAAGGCGATATTCAAATTAAATTTCGTGCTGAATTAGATGAAACCTTGGCTCTTGTGCTTTGGCTTCAAAAAAGCCTACAAAATAAAACTGCGCAAATTTGGTTGAATGCTGTACATGCAATTTTACGTAATATAATGTCAGCTTCATGCCGTCATACAGTTTTGCAACCTTTTGAAATTGCAGGGCTTAGTGCTGATACAATTCATTCTTATTCGCATAAACCGCTCGAGCATTTAGGCTATGATCATATCATTCCTAGTGTTGAACTAAGTGAAGAAACTTTGCGAATTAATATGCTGAGAACTAAATTAAGATCTATGGAAGTAACAGCTTATGCAATCTATTTCGATAATGGCGAAAGCGAAGAATGTGCACGCCCTGATATTTTGAATACTTTGAATAGACTTTCATCCGCTGTTTATGTGCTTATGCATATTGTTGAAAAAGAAGAAAGAGAAGACACAAAATAATTTCTTCATAAAATAATAAAAAGAGGCAGAAGTGATAATTTACTTTTGCCTCTTTTTTTGAACTTACTTATTTTATATTTCTAAGCATTTATAGATGTAATCCATGTCAGCACATTCTCTTGTTCTTTTTGCAAGAAGTGCGTAATTTTCTTCTTTCATGCTTTCATAATCTTGAACGATAATATTGCCTTTACTTTTTTCGCAAGCATTTAGAATACTTTCAATAACGCTTTTATTATCTAAAATTCCATGAATATAGCTTCCCCAACATTTTGGGCTAAGATAACAACCATCATGCGAACCATTATCAAGCTGGCAAAGTGGTCTTTCAGAGGCACTTATAGACGTTACACCTGCATGGATTTCATAACCTTTGCCCTCACAATCAAGGTCTAGCATTTTGAAAGAGCATTGTCTTGTGGTTTTTCCATCTTCAATAACGCTTTGGATTGGCAAAATTCCAAGTCCTGGCATGCTATCAATTTCGCCTTCGATGTGCTTAGGATCGTGAACAACTTCGCCCATCATTTGATAACCACCACAAATTCCATACAAAGGTTTGCCTTCATTATGATGCGTAAGAATTGCTTTTGCAAGATGTTTTTCACGCAGATACTTTAAATCCGCAATGGTGTTTTTAGAGCCAGGAATAATAAGAATATCCATATCTTTAATATCTTCTGGATTATGAATATAGATAAGATTTACGCCTTTTGTCATTTCTAACATATTGAAATCAGTAAAGTTTGAAATACTTTTTAGAAGAACAACACCAATATTAATGGTATTTTCTTTTTCTTTTGAACCTTCTTTGAGAGTTTTTTCAAGAGCAACTGAATCTTCTTGTTCTATAAAAATATCTGTAAAATAAGGGAAAATTGCTACAACAGGTTTTCCTGTAAGGTCTTCAATAATCTTCTTGCCTGACTCAAAAAGTGTAATATCACCACGGAATTTATTGACAATAATACCTTTAATAAGGTCACGCTGTTCTTCCGGTAAAAGCATAATAGAACCATAAACAGACGCAAACAGGCCGCCTTTGTCAATATCAGCAATCAAGAAAGTTGCTGCATCTGCATATTGAGCCATACGCATATTAACAATGTCTTTATCCCATAAATTCATTTCAGAAATACTGCCAGCGCCTTCCATAACAACAGGATTATATTGACTATTTAATCTGTCGAAGCTGCCTTGAACTTCTTTAAAAAGCTCTGCTTTATTGTCTTTCATAAAGTATTCTGAGGCAGATTTATTGCCGGCTGGTTTGCCGTGTAAAACAAGCTGAGAAGATAAATTATTTGTAGGTTTTAGAAGCACAGGATTCATGTCCGTGGTGCAATCAATTCCGCAGGCTTCTGCTTGAACAGCTTGGGCTCTGCCAATTTCAAAATTATCTTTAGTGGCATAACTGTTGAGCGACATATTTTGCGCTTTGAAAGGAGCAGGTGAATAACCATCTTCTTTAAAAATTCTACAAAATGCAGTGGTTACAATTGATTTACCTACGTCTGAACCGGTTCCTACAAGCATCATTGGTTTTAATTTTTTCATCGCTCTCACATGTCCTCATTTGAAATCAAAAATATAATTCATAGCAATTAACATTTAACTAGAATTTTGTCAAATATCTACATATTTTATTTGACTGCTTGTATAGACAAGTATTTGTTATCACAGCTATTATATATGCAAAATATTATTTTTTTGCCTTGACTTATGGTGCAATTTATGGTTATATCAGCTTCAGAAAAATCATATAAGATTTACCTTAGGTAATGAAAAAGGGAAGCTGGGTGAAAATCCCACACAGAGCCGCTGCTGTATGAGCGTTGTTTTAGAAGTATACCACTGATAGCTTTTCGGGAAGGTTTCTAAAATGTTAAAGCTTAAGTCAGAATACCTATCTTATGTGTGCAAAAATACTTTTCGGAATTTAAAAGTTTTGCAGCTGTCTAGTTTTTAATTAGTGCATTTGTTTATAAGATCTTAAATTCAAAATATTATTTTTGCGTTTAAGATTTTTTATTTTTAAAGGATGCACGGAATATGAAATTTATAAAAAGCAGATATTTTCAACGTATAATGCAATTATTTTTTGCTTTATTCGGCGTTACGCTTATCAGCTTTTTGTTGATTTATCTTTCTCCAGTTGATCCTGTTCGTGCTATGTTTGCAGTAAATGGACAAATTCCTTCTGAAGAAGTTTTAGCACAAATGCGTAATGAGCTCGGGCTCAATCGCCCTTTTTATATTCAATATTTTGAATGGCTTATCAACTGTTTGCAGGGCAACTTTGGAACTTCGCTCACGCAAGGGCAATCGGTTGCATCATTATTATATAAACGCTTGTGGCCAACAATTAATCTCACGCTTTTATCATTAGTTTTTATGATAATTTTAGCACTACCTCTTGGCATAATTTCAGCAATAAAGAAAAATAGCATTACAGATAATATATTGCGATTTATAACTTTTATACAAATTTCAATGCCAAATTTCTGGGTTGGACTCCTTTTACTCTATTTCGTTGCGCTAAAGCTTGGCTTAGTGAATGTTGCATCTTCAAACATGGGCTTTGAAAAAATGTTTTTGCCAGCGCTTACTCTTGCAATTGCGATGAGTGGAAAATATGCAAGGCAAGTTCGTGCTTCCATTTTGGAAGAGCTAAATCAAGATTATGTGATTGGAGCACGCTCAAGAGGAATTTCAGAAACTGTAATTCTTTGGAAGCATATTCTTCCAAACGCCATGCTACCTTTGATAACTTTGCTTGGTTTATCAATAGGTTCGCTATTAGGTGGAACAGCAGTTGTTGAAGTTGTTTTTTCTTATCCTGCGCTTGGCAGCTTAGCGCTTTCAGCTATTACAGCAATGGATTATCCACTTATTCAAGGTTTTGTGCTTTGGATAGCTCTTGTATATTTACTTGTGAATTTTATTGTTGATATTTCTTATGAATACCTTGACCCAAG
>CAYJIN010000027.1:0-18899 GCA_964370245.1 uncultured Desulfovibrionaceae bacterium | reverse complement strand
TATATTTACTTGTGAATTTTATTGTTGATATTTCTTATGAATACCTTGACCCAAGATTGAGAAAGGGCGCATAAGATGTTGAAACTAAATAATACTTTAAAAATTTTCGCTTTCTTGGGTTTGTGCCTTGCGCTTGTTGCAATTTTTGCACCTCAAATTGCGCCATTTAACCCAAATGAAGCAATTTTAGCAAATGCTAATCAAGCCCCTAACGATATTCACTATTTTGGCACTGATAAGCTTGGGCGTGATGTTTTTTCGCGCGTTATCTATGGAACGAGAACTTCTTTATCGGCAACATCTGCACTCGTCTTTCTTGTCTTTTTTGTGGGCGGAACACTTGGCATGATTGCTGGCTATGCTGGCGGAAAAGTTGATGCAATCATTATGCGCATATCTGATATGATGGTTTCATTTCCTGGAATGGCGCTTGCCATTGCAATGGCAGGCATGATGGGGCCAAGCATAATAAATGCAATTTTAGCAATAACTATGATTACTTGGACTAAATATGCAAGGCTTTCACGAAGTTTGGTTTTAAAAGTAAGGAATATGGATTATATTTCGGCGGCTAAACTTTCTGGAAGTTCGCATTTCACAATAATTAGAAAACATTTAATTCCAACAATATTACCAATGCTTATAGTAACAGCAATGGCTGATATGGGGGGAATGATGCTTGAATTAGCGGGCTTTTCATTCTTAGGGCTTGGCGCAAACGCCACCTCAATAGAATGGGGATATATGTTAAATGAAGGAAGAGATGCAATGACTTCAGCACCTTGGCTTATGATTTACCCAGGTTTAGCAATTTTCGTCACTGTATTAATTTTTAATATTTTGGGTGATAGCATTCGTGATGAGCTAGACCCTAGAAATAAAAAATAGATTTGATGGAGTTTAGAATGAAAAAGTTATTAAAAGTTTCTTCTCAGTTTTTAGCAGTTTTACTTTTGCTTAGCATTCTCACTGCCTGTAAAAGTGATGAAAAAGAAATGTCTAGCTTGAAACACCTTGATTTTGGTTGCTATAAATATTCAGACTCTATTGACCCAGTTGTAAACGTAAATTCAAGCTGGTGTGGTGTGCGTTATGGCATAACCGAATGTTTGTTTAAATTTGATAATAATGTTGTTGCACAGCCAAACTTAGTTGATAAAGTAACCCATTCTGACGATTATAAAGTATGGACATTGCATATTATTGATAACCTCAAATTTTCAAACGGAAAGCCAGTTACACCTTCTGCAGTAAAAGCTTCAATTGAAAGACTTTACAAAGAAACTGATGCGGCGCAGGGCGGAAAAGGCAATTCAAATCCTGAGGGGTATCTTATCTATGAAAGCATAAGCGCAAATGATGAAGATGGAACAATTACAATTGCTTGCACAAAAGCAACTCCAAATTTAGCGGGAATTTTAGCTTATCCATATTTTGCTGTTATTGACACAACAAGTTTAGAGCAGGGAATTATTGGCACTGGCCCATACAAAACTACAAAAGATAATGTTGGCATAAATTTAGAAATGGCAAAAAATACACATTATCGTGCGCAAGTTCCTTATGATACAGTAAATATTCTTTATATTGACGATAACTCTACAAAGTCGATGGCTTTACAAAGCGGTGACATTCAGCTGACAGAAAACATAACTTCAGCGGATGCGCTCGCCCAGCTTTCAAAAAATACAGAAGAGTTTTCAATTTCAACAGCAGCTGGCGTAAGAACAGGAAATTCCTATATAAATTTCAAAAATGAATTGAAAAACGATAGCTTGCGCAAAGCAGTTATGATGGCACTTGATGATAAAACAATGTGCGAAATTACCGTTGGTGGAATGTATTCAGAAGGTTTTTCAGTTCTTCCATCTTCCCTTGCGTATAATTATGATAAACTCAATAATCCTTACCCTTTCAATAAAGAAGAAGCAATAAAACTTCTTGATGAAGCAAATATTGTTGATACTGATAATGATGGTTTTAGGGAAATTGATGGAAAGAATATCGACCTCAACTATGTTGCCTACACCAGCAGAAATTTGAATGATTTTGCTCAAGCTGTTGCATTGCAATTAGCGGAAATTGGAATAAAATCAACAGTAAGTATACGTGATTATGATACTGCGCTTGCTTTGCAAAATGCAGGTGAATTTGATTTGATGACAACAAATACTATGACAGTCGGCATTGGCGATCCGCAAGATTATCTTGGCAACTGGTATTCAGTAAATTCAGTGAATTATGGTTATTATAAGAACGATGAATACGATGCGCTTTACGAAGAACTTTTGCTTGAATTTGATGAGGAAAAACGCAAAGAAATAATCACACAATTACAACAAATTCTTATTGATGATGCCGCTACTATTGTGCATGGTTACTATAATAGCCGCATGTTGAGTAGAAAAGATAGCATTGCAAAAGCTGAAATTACTGCTGTTGATTATTATTGGCTTACAACTGATATTTTACCTGTTGATGTAAAATAAAAGCTTTTTGATGGAGTTCAAATGCTTGAATTTATAGATGTATCCGTTGAATATAGTAAAAATTCACCTGTGCTTGCAAATTTTAATCTTTCGATAAAGCAAGGCGAAATTGTTGCACTTGTTGGCGAAAGTGGCAGTGGGAAAACAACTGCAATTCGCGCTGCAATGGGTTTATTGCCTTTGGGCGGAACTATTTCAAAGGGTGATATTAAGCTCAATGGACATTCCATTAAAAACTTATCACAAAAGGAATGGCAAAAAGCACGTGGAAAAGATCTTTCAATGATTTTTCAAGATTGCGGTTCAATGCTCAATCCAATTCGTTCAATAGGCAGTCAATTTGTTGAGTATATTCGCATGCATGAAGATGTTTCAAAGGCTGATGCATATGCTCGTGCTGTTGTTATTCTTGAAGAAATGGGGCTTTACGATGGTGAAGTTGTAATGAAATCAATCCCTTCGCAGTTGTCAGGTGGTATGCGCCAAAGGGTAGGCATTGCGATGGCGATGTTTTTCAAACCAAGTGTTTTACTTGCGGATGAGCCAACAAGCGCCCTTGATGTAACTATACAAGCGCAAATAGTTCGTCAAATGATGAGTTTGCAGAAAGACTTTAATACATCAATTCTTTTGGTTACACACAACATTGGCGTGGCGGCTTATATGGCAGATAAAATTCTTGTTATGAAAGATGGTTCTGTTGTGGAAGAGGGCACAAGAGAAGAAATTCTTCATCATCCACAACGGACATACACGAAGAATTTAATTGCTGCTATCCCTGATTTTGAAGGAGTGCGCTATGTCTAACTACATTTTAGAAGGGAAAAATCTTTCAAAATTTTATGACGTTGAGGGTAAAGTTCTCAAAGCTGTAAGAAATGTTGATTTTTCAATAAAGCAAGGCGAAACCGTTGGTATGGTTGGCGAAAGCGGTTGTGGGAAAAGCACTGTTTTAAAAATGCTCACACGCCTTGAAAGCCCGAGTGATGGTAAACTATTTTTTAAAGGCGAAGATGTAACTCATCAAAAAGGTTCAGAACTTCGCAAAGCAAGAAAACATATTCAAATGGTTTTTCAAAATCCTGCTTCTGCTTTTTCGCCAAGAATGCGTGCAAAAGAAGCAATAGAAGAACCCATTAACAATTTTTTCAACTCATTATCAAAGCAAGAAAAAGAAAAGAAAATTGATGAACTGCTTGAGCTTGTTCATCTGCCTATTTCATTTAAAGATAGATATTGCCATGAGATGAGTGGCGGGCAAAGGCAAAGGCTTGGCATTGCACGAGCTTTAGCAAGTGAACCTGAAATTTTAGTTTGCGATGAAGCAACGTGTGCTCTTGATGTTTCCATTCAAGATAAGATTATGAAATTGCTTGCTGAAATTCAAAGAAAAAGAAATCTTTCCATTATTTTTGTTTGCCACGATATTTCTTTAGTTGCTTCTATTTCGCACAAAATTATGATTATGTATCTAGGAACTGTTGTTGAAGTTTTGGATAGTGCAAAAATTGCTGAAGAAGCTTGCCACCCTTACGCAAAAGTTATGCTTTCTTCAATTTTTGGCACTTCAATGGATTTTAACATAGAAATAAAAACACTTGAAGGGGATGTTCCAAGCCCTCTCGATGTGCCTAATGGTTGCCCTTTTAATACACGTTGTAATCAATGTATGGAAATTTGCAAAAAAGAGAAGCCAATTTTGAAAAATCTTGATGAAATACATCAAATTGCGTGTCATTTATATTAATCAATAGGCAGTAAGAGCTTGTTATAATAGGATATATGTTCCATCCGTTACGGCTTGCAATTCAATAAGGAATTCATCTTTTCTATCAGAGGGAATAAGTAGAGTATAGGTAATATCTGCTTCAAAATCTTCTTTTTCAATAATAATTTCAAATTTTTCAAGCATTCTGTGAAGAAAACCAGCATGGCTGTAATCAAGAATAATTTCTACTCTATCTTTTTCCACTTTTTGTGCAATAGGAAGACTCTCTAAAGCGTTGGCAACACTTTCTTGATAAGCACGCACCAAACCGCCTGTGCCAAGTTTGATTCCACCAAAATAGCGAGTAACTAGTGCAACCACTTCACCCACATCTGAATAAAGAAGCTGTGAGAGCATAGGTTTTCCCGCTGTTCCGTGCGGTTCGCCATCATCACTATAGCCATTGAGGCGTGTGCTTTTAGGAATATCCACTTGAAAGGCATAGCAATTATGTGTGGCATCGCTATATTTTTTTTGAATATAGTCAATTGCTTTTCTTGCACCCTCAACAGTTGTAGCATGTGCAATTGTGCAAATAAATCTACTTCCTTTAATCATGAGTTCAGTCTGATAAAAGTAATTGTCAAAGGAATTACTCTCTGCTATACTTAGGGCAAGTTCTTCTATATCTGAAATGCATTTTAATTGAGGTATAGAATATCTTGTGTTCATGGGGCTTCCTTGGTTATAGCGAAATATTTTTTCTCAGTATAGAAAAAAAAGCTTGACATTGGAAGATTTTTCTTTTAAACAGGAATTGTTCCTGATAAGGAAATCGGACTAAAAAAATAACAATCAAAATAAATGGAGAATTACTATGAGTAAAACACATGATAACTTAATGGCTGCTTTCGCAGGTGAATCACAAGCAAACCGTAAATATTTAGCTTTCGCACAACAAGCTGACAAAGAAGGCCTTCCAGCAGTTGCAAAATTATTCCGCGCTGCAGCAGAAGCTGAAACAATTCACGCACACACACACCTTAGAAATGCAGGTCATGTGAACTCAACAGTTGATAACTTAAAAGCTGCTATCGAAGGTGAAAACTTCGAACACACAAAAATGTATCCTGAAATGATTGCTGATGCAAAAGCAGAAGGCAACAACGTTGCAGCTGGTTACATGGAATGGGTAAACGAAGTTGAAGCTGTTCACGAAAATCTTTACAAAAAAGCTTTAGCTGATCCACAAGGTTTTGAAAATGTTGATTTCTATCTTTGCCGCGTATGTGGTTACACACACGAAGGCCCACACGAAGCTGATTGCCCAGTTTGTGGCGCAAAAGCAGCAGCTTTCTTCAAAGTTGGCTAATCTACATAGAATATAATCTAGAAAAGGGCTTGCAGTTTTTACTGTAAGCCCTTTTTTGATAAATTTTAACGAAGTTGCGCTGATTAGAATTTCAAAATATTTTCATCAGCAGAATTTTTTTGCACATAATGCTCATTATTTTCACGCCAATATGGATCTTTTGATTCATCACGTGGCATAATATGAATAGTATCGTCAGGATAGCCAAAAGCTAAAATAAGATAAGGTTCATAATCCATAGTTTCAATTTTTGGGTAAACAGCAGCGAGTTTTTCTTTGTTGAAAGCGCCCACCATGCATGTACCTATACCTTTTTCAGCAGCAGCAAGTTGAATAGTTTGAGCGATAATGCCTAAATCCATTGTTGGAAAAATCCCAATATTTTTATCAGAACAAAGAATAATGTATGCAGTTGCATGCATATTTGGAAATTCTAATCTTTTTTCATAATTTAAAGCGGAAAAAGAAATACATTCGTCAACTTTTTTGTTTTGTTCGTCTGAATTTACAAGTATATATCTTGTTGGTTGCTTATTTCTCGCTGAGGGGCAATTTGATGCTATTTCAACAAATTCATGAAGAATTTCACTGCTGATTGCTTCTTTTGTAAAGCGCCTGTATGTGCGAGCTTTTTTTACAAGTGATTTAAATTCCATTATGCACTCCTTGAAAGATTTAGTTTATTATCAAAGCAATTCGCTTCAAAGTCAAGAACTTACTCTATAATTATTTTACTAAAGTTTTGACACTTGCTAAGTAATAAAAAAAAAGTTATACCTTTTAACATGGAAGTTCAAAAAACTCAAAACACATTTTCTTCGCTGCTTATGCCTTTTTCTTTGGTTTACTCAGGAATAATGAAAGCAAGGCGAGCATTTTTTAAAAAAGGTATTCTTCCGCAAACAAAGCAGGAAATACCAACTATTAGCGTGGGAAATATTTCATGGGGCGGAACAGGCAAAACCCCCATTGTTGAGTATATTACTTCATGGGCACTTAAAAAGAAAATTCGTGCAACGGTGCTTACAAGAGGATATGGCGCAAAACTTCCTTATGCTCCTTTAGTGGTAAACCCCGCTCACAATGCTGTAGAAGTTGGGGATGAGCCTTTAATGATTGCCGATAGTCTTCCAATGGCAAATATCGTTGTTGATCCAGTTCGTAAACGTGCGATGAAATATGTTATGGAAAATATGACACCAGAGCTTTTTATCCTAGATGACGGCTTCCAACACTTGCACGTGGATAGGCATTTAGACCTAGTTCTTCTTAATTATAATGATTTACAAAGTGGCTTTAATAAAGTTATTCCAGCAGGAACTTGGCGCGAACCTTTTTCTGCCTTAAAAGATGCAGATGCCTATCTTATAAAGGCTAATAGACACGATTGGGAAAATTTATGTTTGAAGTTTTCTACAAAAATAAGCCAGCATAAAAAACCTTTATTTGCTTTTTCGATGCAACCGATAGCTCTTATTCCAGCTATGGGTGAATTTAATATGTATCCAGCTGAAATATTGAAAGATAGTCCTTATGCTTTTATAACGGCTATTGGTGCTCCAAAACAAGCAAGAGATAGCCTTGTGCGCTTTATGGGAAGAGAACCAGCTTTTGAACGCTTTTATAGTGATCATTATCAATTTTCTATTAGAGAAAGCCTTGAACTTTCAAAACTAAATATTCCTATTATTTGCACGCATAAAGATGTTGTGAAACTAAAGAAATTTAAAATAAAGAATTTATGGTTTCTTAAAACAAGAATGTGTTTTGGTTCATCATACGGAACTGATTTACCTTTTCCTACCTGGCTTGAAACTTGGTGGCAAAAACAAAGTCCACGCTCTGCAACAAAAGATAAAGAAGGTCTTTTGTTTGATGAGTTGAAAGAATTCAATGGCGATTCAGCTCAATGGGGGGAAGATTTATTTGAGATTGAAATGCCTCAATCTTTCCTTTTACCATCAGGATGGGGAAGTGTTGCTGCACATAAAGGAAAAGCAAAGAAAAATATTTTCTCAAAACTTTTAGATAAAGAAATTAAACCACAACAAACTGCAACAGAAGAGGCAACACCAGAAGTTACTCCTGTAAAAGAATTTGCTGATAAAAGAAAGCCAAGTTATGCCTATACGTTATCAGATAATATTAAAGAAGTGAAAAATGCTGAAGAAGCTTTAAAGAAAATCAATGAAAGAACAAATTTAAAAAGTAATTCCTCTAAATAAGGATGAAAAATGAGTGAAATAGTTTTACTTGCAACAAGGAATCAAGGGAAAGTAGCAGAAATGCGTTCAATTTTCGCTTCATCTTTTAAAGATAAATATCAAGTAGAAAGTTTAGATTTTCTTGGTTATGAACTTGACGATGTTGAAGAAACAGGCGAAACCTTTGAAGAAAATGCACTGCTAAAAGCTAGATATGTTTCAGAGAAAACAGGCTATATTGCTTTAGCAGATGATAGTGGGCTTGAAATTGAAGCTCTTAATAATGCACCAGGATTATATTCAGCACGCTATGCCACACTAAGAAATGATTTGCAAATTTTGGCAAGTGAGGGTAATCAAGACTATCACAATATTCTGCAAGTATTAAAAGATTTGCAAAATTTTGAAACAGATGATGAAAGAAAGGCAAGATTTCGTTGTTGTCTTGCTATGGTTTTTCCTGAAACTAGCAATCAATCAATTGAACAAAAAGAAATTATTGCAAATGGTTATTGGGAAGGCATAATCACAAAAGAAATTGTAGGCGAAAATGGCTTTGGCTATGACCCTATTTTCTTTGATAAAAATCTCGGCAAAACTTCGGCTGAGCTAAAAAAAGAAGAAAAAATGAAAATTTCACATCGTGCAAAAGCGATTGAAAATCTTCTTACTCAATTACAAGCATAAAAATACTTTACAGTATAGGGGTTTATTATGAATTGGAAACATAAAGATTTACTTGATGTGCAAGATTTGTCACAAGAAGAAATTCTTTATCTTTTGGAAAAAGCTGAAACATTTTATATGTTCAACAAAGAAGCGATAAAGAAATCAGATATTTTGCGTGGCAAGTCAGTTATTCTTTTCTTCTCAGAAGCTTCAACACGCACAAAAACTTCTTTTGATATTGCAGGCAAAAGACTTTCAGCAGATACTTTTGCTTTAGGTTCATCTGGCTCAAGCGTATCAAAAGGCGAAAACATGCGTGATACAGGGCTTACGCTTCAAGCTATGCACCCAGATTGTATTGTTATTCGTGATACTTCCTCAGGTTGTGCCGAATATCTTGCAAAAAATCTTGATTGCCCAATAGTTAATGCTGGTGATGGCTGGCATGCCCACCCTACGCAAGCACTTCTTGATGCATTTTCCTTGAAAAAAGCATGGAATGGCGAATTTGAAGGGAAAACCGTTCTTATTTTAGGCGATGTTCAGCATTCACGTGTTGCACGTTCTAATAGACATTTACTTCAAAAACTTGGTGTAAATGTAAGGGTTTGTGCACCTAAAACTCTTCTTCCGCGTGGAATAGAAACTTGGAATGTTGATATTTATAATGAATTGAAAGAAGCTGTGAAAGGCGTTGATGCAGTAATGTGTTTACGCATGCAATTTGAAAGACAACAAGCTGGTCTTATTCCATCAATTCACGATTACACAATGCGCTATTGCATGACACCAAGCCTTTTAGAGCTTGCAAATCCAAATGCTGTTGTGCTTCACCCAGGGCCAATGAACAGAGGTATCGAAATTTCAGCTGAACTGGCTGACAGTGAACAATCGCTCATCTTAAATCAAGTTGAAGCTGGTGTGGCTGTTCGTATGGCAATTCTTTCAACATTGATTTTAAAATAATAATATAGGTGTGATATGAATAATTCATTTCATTTAAAAAATGCACTTTACCTTGATAAAGAAATTGAAATAATAGTAAAAGATGGCATTATTGAAGAAGTTGGCACAAATCTTCAATCAAATTTAGAAGTTGTTGATGCAAATAAACTTGTGCTTTTTCCTTCATTTGTTGATTGCCACGTGCATCTTCGTGAACCTGGCTATGAGTGGAAAGAAGATATTAAATCTGGCTTAACGGCTGCTTTGCATGGCGGTTTTGTTCGTGTTGCTTGCATGGCAAATACAAACCCTGTGAATGATAGTGCCGCGGTTACACATCTTATTTTAGATAAAGCAAAAGCAGCTTACCCAAATGGGCCTTATGTAATGCCAATTGCGGGTGCAACTATTGGTTTAAAAGGTAAAGAATTAGCTCCTTTAGCTGAATTAAAAGAAGCTGGCTGTATAGCTGTTTCAAATGATGGTGTGCCTATCACTGATACAACAATTGTGCGTCGTGTTATGGAATATGCGCATGATTTAGGGCTTTTGTTTATTGATCACTGCGAAGAGCCTTTTATGGCAATTCATACGCATGCAAATGAATCAGCACTCAGCACTGAAATGGGGCTTAAAGCGCAACCTGACATCGCTGAAGCTATGCAAGCTGCGAGAGATGCTATGCTTTCAGAATATTTAGATATACCATCGCATATCGCACACGTTTCTGCAAAAATTACACTCGATTATATTCAATTTGCAAAAAGCAGAAATGTAAAAATCACTGCTGAAACTTGCCCGCATTATCTTCTTCTTGATGAAAATGAATTGCGTGGATATAATACAAATGCAAAAGTAAATCCACCGCTTAGAGATAGAAAAGACGTTGATGCTGTGCGTGCAGCAATTAAAAATGGCACAATTGATATCATGGTGACTGACCATGCACCGCATTCAGAAGACGAGAAAAATCATCCTTTTGATAAAACTCCAAATGGTATGACTGGTCTTGATACTGCTCTATCACTTAGTTGGCGCTTGTATAAAGAAAATGTTTTCACATTAGAAGATATTGTTCGCCTTTGGGTAACAAAACCTCTTGAACTTTTCAATATGCCAAAACATGGAATTGAGAAAGGTATGCCAGCTCACTTCTTCTTGTTTGACCCTGAAATTACATGGAAAGTTAGCGCAGAAACGCTTTATTCAAAAAGTGCAAATACTCCATTTCTTGGGCAAGACATGGAGGGTAGAGTTGTAAAGCACTTTATACATGGTATTGATTTAATTAATAGTTAAAATGATTACCAAGGAATTTCTGCAATAAATTCTTTGTTATCAAAAATAACTTTATGGGCATGGAGGTAGAGTCGATCTGCTTTCATGCCTCCGTATTTTAAATCGCCAAGAATTGGAATATTTCTATGCGCACACTGCACTCTTATTTGATGTTTTCTGCCTGTAATTAATTGAATTTCAAGTAAAGAACATTCTTTGCCTTGCACTCTTTTTGCATCAATATATTTAACTTTAGAAAGAGCATATTGCGTTTTTTCGCTTTGATTTTTTCTTTCTAGCACACAAGTTTTTTCTCGGCCTTTTTCATCTTTTTTTATATAAAGATAATCTTCCCACTTATGCTCCGTTTTTGTTTGATAGTTTCCACAGACAAGAGCGAGATAATATTTCTCAAGGCTTGAATCTTCTTTATCTTTAAATTCTTCATGTAAGCGTTGAAGCATGTTGTATGATTTTGCAATAAGAAGAACACCACTTGTATCTTTATCAAGTCTATGCGCTGGAGTTGGCATAAATGATGAATTTATATAGATTTTCTTAAGTTCATCTGCTATAGAAATTTCTTGTTTACTCCCGCCTTGCACAGCAATGCCTTGAGCTTTATTGATAACAAGTAGCTCATCGTCTTCATAAATAATATCTAATTTAATAGCTGGCTTTTGATTTGACTGAATTTTATTATTTGACTTATTATCGCTTCTAATTGCTTCTTGTTCGATTTTTAATTGTGCAAAAGGTGGAACACGAATTTCATCATTTTCAATAATTCTATCATAGGCTTGGCAGCGTTTTCCATTTATTCGCACTTGCCCTGAGCGTATCCATTTATGGTTTTCACTCATGCCAAGAATAAATTTTCTTTGTAAGTAATTGAATATTTTTTGATTGCTTTCTTCTTTAGTTACTTTGTAGCTAGTTGCCATGATTATTTCTTTCTAAGTTGATAATTATTATTTAATGTAAAGTATATTCTGAATTAATTTTATGCATTGTGAACACTTGCACTTGAAAAAGTAAAGGATTTTTTATGTAACAAAAAGTATCAAAATGTAAATATGTGTTACACAAAAAAATAACTTTATAACTTATTGAAAACATGAAGTATTTTTACAGCTCTTCTCTCTAGTATTAAAGGTTAAAACTTGCGCCTTTGACAAAAAAGAGATAAAAAGACCAATTAGTTTAATTAAAAATAAAAACAACAGTTGTAATTCAAGGAAAAATATGTTGAATCATAAGATTTTGATAGCCAACAGAGGCGAAATTGCAGTGCGTATTCTTGAAGCTTGTAAGCTTTTAGGGCATAAATTTGCGTGCCTTTACACTGATTCTGATAAAGAATCAGGGCATGTGCGCTTAGCAAAAGAATTAGGCGGCGAAGTTTACAAAGTTTCTTCTTACCACGACGCAAACGAAGTGCTTTCAGTTGCTGACCAAGCAAAAGCAACCGCTGTTCACCCAGGCTATGGCTTCTTTGCGGAAGATTTCCGCTTTGCTCGTAGGGTTACAGAACGCACTAATAAACTTATCTTTATCGGGCCATCATGGCGAGTAATTCGTGAACTTGGCGATAAAATCAATACAAAACGTTTGGCTCGTTCACTTGATGTGCCAACTGTTCCAGGTTCAGATAAACCAATTTATGATGAGATGGAAGCTGAAAAAGTTGCACGCTCATTATATGATTTTCAACTTTCACAAGGCATTGAAAAACCACGTGTTTTAGTAAAAGCATCTGCTGGTGGTGGCGGTATGGGTATTGAAGAAGTGGAAGATATTGACACTTTCCGCCAAGTTTACCGCAGAATTCGCAACTATGCTTTGCGTCAATTTAAAGATGAAGGCGTGCTTATCGAGCAAAGAATTACTGATTTCAACCACTTAGAAGTTCAAGTTCTTTCTGATAGAAGCGGCAAAAATCCTGTTCACTTTGGAACTCGTAACTGTTCAATTCAATCAACTGGCTTACAAAAACGTTTAGAAATTGCCCCTGGTTTTGCAGCTGAAGGCATTGATTATGGCTTTGATGGACAAAAAGTTCTTGACGATATTATCAATCACTCTTTAGCAATGGCAAGAAAAGTTAGCTACGATAACGTAGGAACTTGGGAATGGATTGTAACAAGAGACGGTAGCCCATTCTTAATGGAAGTAAATACTCGTATTCAAGTTGAAAACGGTGTTTCAGGCTGTATTGCAAGAAAAGACGGCGAAGAAGTTAACATCATAGCAGAACAAATTCGTGTTGCACTTGGCGAACCATTAGGCTACACACAAGCAGAAATTTCTTTTGAAGGTATTGGCATTGAATATCGTTTAATTGCTGAAGATCCATCAAATAACTTCACTCCTTGGGTTGGCACAATTGAGCGTTTCCAATATAAACCAGAACCATGGCTTCATTTGCATACTCACATTCCAACTGATCGTCCTTATGAAATCCCTACTGATTTTGACCCTAACCTTGCTTTGGCAATTATTTGGGGTAAGGACATGCAAGAAGTTCAAGCACGTGGCTTAGAGTTTTTGAAAAACTTAGTTTTAGAAGGTAAAAATTTACAAAATGAACCTTTAAAGTCTAACGTTTTATTCCTTGAGGAAAAAACTCCAACTATTTTAGAATTTACCGCAACAAGCCACTAATTGTATAATCCAGTAAGGGAATAACAAATGAAAGAATTTGAAAAAAAAGTTCAACATCTCAAAAATCGCTTGCTCTATATTCAAGATATTTTTGCAGGCAAACATTCTGATGATGTTGATGTATTAGTAAATAAATTACAAGAACTTGAGAAAGGCATGCAAGAAAGCAGCCTTACAGCACAAGCTATTCAAACAGCGGAAGACTTATTCACTTTCATTGAAGAAAAGTTAGAAGAAAGACTTACTCCAATGGATAAAGTGCGCATTGTTAGAAACTCGCAACGTGTTTGTCTCCGAGATATTTTAGAAAACGTTTACGATAACTTTACTGAAATTGGTGGGCAAGACGAACACACAATTGACCCTGCAATGATTATCGCACGTGCTACTATTTCACGTCGTTCTGGTAAAAAAGTTCATCATCAACAAGTAATGGTTATTGGTCATGAAAAAGGCCATGGCGAAGAATTCCGTAATGGTGGCTCTGCAAAACCTGAAGGTAATGCAAAAGCTCTTCATTATATGAAAGTTGCTGAAATTGAAGGCATTCCTATTCACTCATATGTGTTCACACCTGGTGCTTATCCTGTGGAAGAATATCCTGGTGCAGCGCAGCAAATTGCGAAAAACCTTTATGAAATGGCAGGGCTTACAGTGCCTTTAATTGCTGTTTTCTCAGAAGGTGGTTCTGGTGGTGCGGAAGCTATTGCACTTGCTGATAGAAGACTTATGCTATCACACGGTTATTATTCAGTTATTTCACCAGAAGGTGCTGCTGCTATTGAAGGTAGAATTAAAGTTGGCCAACGTGCAACGCCTGAACTTATCGAACGCTGTGCGCATAACTTACATCTAACAGCTCAAGATAACTTAGAATTTTCTCATATTGATCGTGTTATTCAAGAACCAATTCTTGGTGCACGCCCATATCACTTTGATTTCTTTAGAAATTTACGTCAAGAAGTTTTACGTGCTACTGATGAAGTTGTTTTATCCATTCGTTCACCTTTCTCATTGCGTGCAAAGCGCTTACGTGATGTTTCAGCGAAAGAATTGAATTCTGACGAAATTTATATCCGTTGGAGATTGACTTCAAAAGGACGTAGAAAACTTGTTCGTGCTAGACAGAAAAAATTCTTAGACGCAACTAAAAATGCTTGTATTGATAATCGTTCAATTATGCGTTCAATGCGTGAAAGATATTTTGAAAAGCCTTGGGATAATTATAAAAAATTCATGCACGACTTCTACCATACCAAGCGTAAAGCTCTTGGGCACTTTGTTGAAGAGGTTGCAGCTGAATTTTCATTCTTACGCAGAAGTGCTTTTGCTCCTTTTAGACGAGCATTAAGAGATTTAAGTCAACATTTACAAGTAGATGAATCACAAAATACAATTGATAAATCACAACTTACAAAATTGTCTGATTGGAACGAAGCTGAAAACAGCAAAGGCAATTGGAGATGGGTAAGTGCAAAAGCAAATGAAGATAAAGCAGTTACATGCCCAAACTCAAAAACACATGGTTGTTTAGATTTGTGGGCGCCTGATCTTTATAATGAATTTGCAGGTGTTTGTACTACTTGTGGTCACCACTTTCCAATGGAATATCAATGGATGCTTCACAACTGTTTTGATGAAGGTTCTATTCGTGAATTTAATAATGAAATTGAATCAACAAATCCACTTAGTTTCCAAGGTTTTACTGAAAGACTTGAAGAAGCTAAAAGCAGAACTGGTTTAAAATCATCTATCATTACATTTGATGCGAAAATCGATGGCGTGAGCCTTGTTGTTGCAACTTTAGTTGCGCCATTCCGTGGTGGTTCTGTTGGTGCTGCTGAAGGTAATAAATTCACTGAAGCTGCTGAAAGAGCACAACGTAAACGTTTGCCATTCTTAGCATATGTTCACTCAACAGCGGGTATCAGAATTCAAGAAGGTACACACGGTGTTATGCAAATGCCAAGATGTACAATTGCTGTGCGTCGTTATATTGATGCTGGTGGTTTGTATTTTGTATTGCATGATCATAACTCATACGCTGGCCCAATGGCTTCATTTCTTGGTTGTTCACCTTACCAATTTGCTATTCGCTCATCAAACATTGGTTTTGCGGGTAGAGGCGTTATTAAAGAAACTACTGGTGTTGACATCGCTCCTGATTACCAAAACTGCTACAAAGCTTTGGCACGTGGGCATATTCATGGTGTTTGGGATAGACGTGATGTGCGCGCTAACTTGAAGCAAGCTATGTTCACCATGGGTGGCAAAAACCTTTATTACCGCTAATCAAGTATTTTTTTCTAAATGCTTGAAATAAGGAATATATATTATGTTTGATGTATCACAATTATTAGAAGAAATTAAAGCAGCTCCTTATCGTGAAGTTGAAATAAAAAGCCCACATACTGGCATTGTAACTTTCAATACACTTAAAGAGGGTGATGAAGTGTTTTCTGCGCGTGGAACTTTCAAAGAAATTCCTGCAACTGCTATGATGACAATTACAAGAGAAAACAATCCACAGCCAATCAGAACAAGTGAAAAAGGTATTATCTCAAATCTTTACACTGAATATGAAGGGAAATTTGTTGAAGCAGGCACAACACTTGCTACAGTAAAACACTTCTTAGCTAAACGTGAAGTTGTTGATATTATTTTGAAAAAATCACTCTATCTTTTTGAAGCACCAGAACGTGCAACTTACTTCTTCAAACCAGAAATTGATACAAAAGTAAAAGTTTCAGGCTGTCGTTCAGTAACTGTTTCAGATGGTATGGATCTTTTCATTATGTCACGTATGAAACGTGAAGCACAATTAAGCTATAAAGGAATTCAAGGAAGTATCTTCGCAGTTTATTTTGATAATAAACCAGTTGATGCGGGAACTCCACTTATTGCTGTTTGCCCAGAAGATCAACTCTCAATTATTGATGATGTTGTTGCGCAAGTTCGCAGAGATTGGAAAGAAAACTAGAAACAACTTATTGTTATAGATAATGAAATTTGAAAGGGGAGCCATGCTTTTGAAAAAGAGTAAGGTTTCCCTTTCTTACATTTAGTCAACTTTCACAGTTTATATTATTAGATATAATTTGAGAATGAACTTTTCTTTGCTGCTTTTTTTCTCATTATTTATATATTTTCTGTGAAAAAGGACTATACATTCATTCATTAGAACTTATAAATTTAGTAGGTAAGTTCGACAAAAGCTTGGTCTTTTTGCGTGTTTAAAAGACATGCTTTTTTCATGCTGAAACAGAGTTTTCTTAGAATTAAATCACCTAAAAAAATGCTTGCGGTTTATTTAAAAAAAAGCTATAAAAAGTAGTTTTACGAACACAAGATTTCAATCAAAAAAAGAGGGGTTAAAATGCCTAAACGCGTTGACCTAAAAAAAATCATGGTTATTGGCTCTGGTCCAATTGTTATTGGCCAAGCATGTGAGTTTGACTATTCAGGAACTCAAGGTATTAAAGCATTGAGAGAAGAAGGATATGAAGTTATTTTAGTTAACTCAAATCCTGCTACTATCATGACAGATCCGCAACTTGCTGATAGAACGTATATCGAACCTATCGAACCTGAAACAGTTGCAGCGATTCTACGTAAAGAACGTCCTTGTGCTTTATTGCCAACTTTAGGTGGTCAAACAGGCTTAAACACAGCTTTAACACTTGCTAAGAGCGGTGTTTTAGAAGAACTTGGCGTTGAACTTATTGGTGCAAACGCTGATGTTATTGAAAAAGCCGAATCACGTGAACTTTTTAGACAAGCAATGGATAAAATTGGTTTAAAAGTTCCACAATCTTATATTGCACGTACAATGGATGATGTGCGTGAAATTATTAAAAATTCATCTTTCCCACTTATTGTGCGCCCAGCTTTTACACTTGGCGGTGCTGGTGGTGGTATTGCTTATAACCAAGAAGATTTAGAACAAATTGTTGCAGACGGCTTATCAGCTTCTATGACAAACGAAGTTTTGATTGAGCAATCTGTGCTTGGTTGGAAAGAATACGAAATGGAAGTTATGCGTGATACAGCTGATAACTGTGTTATCGTTTGTTCTATTGAAAACCTTGATGCAATGGGTGTGCACACAGGTGACTCTATCACCGTTGCGCCTGCGCAAACACTGACTGACCGTGAATATCAAATGATGCGTGATGCTTCTTTAGCAATTATGCGTGAAATTGGTGTTGAAACTGGTGGTTCAAACGTTCAATTTGGTATCAACCCTAAAAATGGTGATATGATTATTATTGAAATGAACCCGCGTGTTTCACGTTCATCAGCGCTTGCATCAAAAGCAACAGGTTTCCCTATTGCTAAAATTGCGGCAAAACTTGCTATTGGTTATACTTTAGATGAACTTCGTAACGATATTACAAGAGAAACTGCAGCTTCATTCGAACCTGCAATCGATTATTGCGTTGTAAAACTTCCACGCTTCACCTTTGAAAAATTCCCAGGTGCAGCTGACGAACTTACTACTGCAATGAAAAGTGTTGGCGAAGCAATGAGCATTGGCCGTACTTTTAAAGAAGCTTTACAAAAAGGCATGCGTTCACTTGAAATCGGAGTTTTCGGTTTCGGTAACGATTTTAGAGCTAAACTTCCTGAAAAAGAAGATTTAATTCCTTTACTTAAAAAACCTTATTCACGCCGTTTATTTGCTGTGCGTCAAGCATTGCTTGTGGGTATGAGTATTGAAGAAATTTATGAATATAGCGCAATCGACCCTTGGTTCTTGCGTCAAATGAAAGAATTAATTGATGCTGAAAACGAAATTTGCGACTTTGCTTTAGCAAATAGTATGACTGTTGATAATCCAGAAATGGTTGCAACTCTCAAAAAAGCAAAAGCACTTGGTTTTTCAGATAAACAATTAGCAGAAATGTGGAAACGCCCAGAGCAAGATGTGCGTGACTTACGTAAGAAAATTGGCCTTGTTCCTTCTTACTATCTAGTTGATACTTGTGCGGCTGAATTTGAAGCGTATACTCCATATTACTATTCAACTTATGAAAATTCAGCACCTGAAGCGTATACACCTGATGAAACTGATAAAGTTATCATTTTAGGTGGCGGCCCTAACAGAATTGGGCAAGGTATTGAGTTTGACTATTGTTGTTGTCATGCTTCTTTTGCATTACAAGACATGGGCGTAACTTCTATCATGGTTAACTCAAACCCGGAAACTGTTTCAACTGACTATGATACTTCAGATAAACTCTATTTTGAACCACTTACTTTTGAAGATGTAATGCACATTATCGAACGTGAGCAACCAAAAGGTGTTATCGTTCAATTTGGTGGACAAACTCCGTTGAACTTAGCTGTGCCACTTCAAAGAGCTGGCGTTCCAATTTTAGGAACAAGCCCTGATGCTATTGATAGAGCAGAAGATAGAGAACGCTTCCAAGCGCTTCTAATGAAACTCAATTTAAAACAACCAGATAACGGCACTGCACTTTCATGCGAAGAAGCCGTAAAAGTTGCTAACGATATTCAATATCCTATTGTTGTGCGTCCTTCTTATGTTTTAGGTGGCCGTGCGATGC
>CAYJIN010000026.1:11862-25274 GCA_964370245.1 uncultured Desulfovibrionaceae bacterium | reverse complement strand
TTAATTCTTCAATGAACGAGGTTTGGGAAGCTGCTATTCATGGCTTATCAAAAGACTTTTTTGTGATAGATCATATCGAAAAGGATTCTAAAATTATTACGCTTTCATATTTAATTAGCAATCCTGAAAACTATATTGATTGTGGTAAGATTACAGTTGATACTAAAGGCGGTCAAAATTCTAATACTGTTGTATTCGATTTTGCTAAAGGACATCAAGAATTTACAATGGGTAATAATGGAACACCTATACCATTACCAGTTGTAAGAACAACAAAATTAACTGGTAAATTAATGTAGTATTTAAAGAAATAAAGACAAATGAAACCAAGTTAACAGTAAATACAAAATATATTCTTGATATATTGTTGAAAGCACAAAGACAGATAATGACCAGTCCTTACACAGGTTACATAGATGAGTATCAAGTAAATGATGTAATTAATTTTAATAATACATCAAATTCAACTTGTTATTCAAAAGGAAAATTGGAAGAAGATATTTACAATAGTATACTTAATGAACTAAAATAAATGTTTATAAATCAAATAAAAATAGCACCTTACTTTTCAAAGTATAGGTGCTATTATTTTATCAAAGTTTTGTAAGGAAGGGTTTGGGAAAACTTGCTTTTGACATAATAAAAAAGATTTTGGCCTATTCGGCACAAAATCCTCGTTCACATTTTACGTGGAAAATCTTTCACTCGCTAAAGCATTTATTCGATTTGCTCATGCTGTACAATAATTAGATGTTTTCTAAGGAAGGGTTTGGGAAACCTTACTTTTTCAAAAGTATGGTTTCCCAAGAGTTTAATACTAATATGAATGATCAGAAGCTAAATCTTCTTTGGTTACTTTATGTCCAAAAGTATAAAAAGCCCAAAGCTGATAAGCTATTACAACAGGTACAGCACAAATAACAGCGCCTAACATAAGTTTTAGCGTAAGTGGGCTAGATGCTGCATTAAAAGCTGTTAATGTAGCTTCTGGATCCATGTTTGATAATAGAATATTCGGGAACATGCCAATCATTGCAAAGAACACAAAACAGAAGATAAATGCCGCTGATGCAAACCAAGCTGCAAGATATGAACCTGATTTAGTAGTTGCATATACTGCTAAGAAAGCAATTACTGCACCTATGAGGAACATATAGCCGAACGGTCTTTGTGTAATACCATCCCAAATTGGTGTATATACCATTGAAAGACCAAGATATAATACAAGAAGAACTAATGTTATTCCCCATGCAATTTTAGAGGCATTTATTGCTCTATCGTGAATTTCACCACTTGATTTGAGTGCAAGGAATAATCCGCCATGCATTGCAAAGCAAGCAACAAATAGTAATCCACCTACTAATCCAAAAGGATTAAGAAGTTTTAGAAGATTGCCATGGTAAACGCCATCTACATCAATTGGAATACCTAAGAATAAGTTTGAGAAGAAAACGCCTAATAATAAAGCAGGTAAGAAGTTGCCTAAAAAGAGAACAACGTCCCAAGTTTTGCGCCAGCAATCATTATCAACTTTTGATCTAAATTCAAAGGCAACTGCTCTGAAAATTAATGCAAAAAGAAGTAATAATAATGGTGCATATAAAGCTGAGAACATTACTGCATAAGCAGTTGGGAATGCAGCGAAAGTTACACCACCTGCAGTGATGAGCCAAACTTCATTCGCATCCCAGTAAGGGCCTGCAGCATTATAGACAACACGTTTTTCTTCGTTATTTTTAGCAACGCATGGAAGTAAAGTTCCCATACCGAAATCAAATCCATCAAGAACTAAATAAATAGCCCATAAAAGTACCCAAATAAAGAACCAAATTGTTTCTAACATATTTTATTCTCCTTAGTTTGCTTCAGCTTCAGTTACAGTTTTCAAAGGAGCTGGGCCTTTTTTTGCATATTTAGCAATAAGATAGATATCAATAGCGCCTAATAGTGAATATACACCGATGAAGGCAGCAAGAGAAATTGCTACTGACGAACCAGGAACTGGTGATGCAGCATCAGAAGTACGCATAAGATTATAAACAATCCAAGGTTGACGACCAACTTCTGCTACCATCCAACCAAAAGCAATTGCGAAATATGGAAGTGGAATATTCCAAATGAGTAGTCGTGCTAAGAATGGATTATCAGCAATTGTGTTTCTTTTTAGATATGCAATAAAAGCAAGAAGAATAAAAAATGAGCCTAAACCAACCATTATACGGAATGAGATAAAGGTTAATGCAACAGGAGGAGTATCACCTTCTGGGAATGAGTTTAAGCCTTTCACTTCAGCATTAGGATCGTTATAAGCCATAATTGAAAGAATATTTGGAATTTCAATAAATTCGAACATATTCTTTTTATTTTCTTCATCAGGGAATGTCAAAAGATACATAGGTGCATTTGTTTCTGTTTCCCAGTGTGATTCCATTGCTGCAAGTTTTGCAGGCTGATATTTAGCAACTTTTAAGCCTTCTTGGTGACCAAACATAGCAACAAGAACAGCCATAACAAATGTAAAGCCAGCAGCTAATTTAAATGAGCGTTGGAAAAATTCCACATTACTTTTGCGGATTAGATGCCATGCTGAAATTCCTAAAATAAAGAAACCAGCAAGCATGAAAGCAGCAACCATGTTATGGAAGAATATGCCCCAACCATAAGGATTTGTAAGAACAGCTAAAAAGTCAGTCAATTCAGCTCTACCATTATTAATATGATAGCCAACAGGGTTTTGCATAAAGCCGTTTGCAAGAATAATCCAAATAGCTGAAAGGTTTGATGCTATTGCTACAAGCCAAATTGCTACACAGTGAACTTTCTTGCTCACCTTATCCCAACCAAAGTGCCACACAGCAATAAAGGTTGATTCAAGGAAGAAAGCAACGGTTGCTTCAATAGCAAGTAAAGAACCGAAAATGTCGCCAACAAATTCAGAATAGCGCGACCAGTTCGTTCCGAATTGAAACTCAAGTGTAATACCTGTTACAACACCGAGCGTAAAGTTGATGATAAATAACTTACCCCAAAATTTAGCCATTCTTTTCCATTCTTCATTGTTTGTATACACATATGCGCTTTCCATAAGTGCGATAAGCACTGAAAGCCCAAGTGTTAACGGAACAAAGATAAAGTGGAAGAATACAGCTACTGCGAATTGAATCCTAGAAAGTAGAACTACATCCATTTCCATAAAAAACTCCTTACAAGACAAATATTTCTAAAATCAATTATATTCTAGTTTAAACGAATTTAAACTTTGTTTGTGCTATTTAGAAATTGCATCAGCAATTTTATTAGCTCCTGAAATTGCATGAATTGCATCAGCTAGTTTTTGTGCATAAACTTTACATTCATCTTCTTGCTCTTTTGAAAGACCATATTGAAGACGTAATGGTTCTGCAATTACTGTAAATTTCATATCTTCTAAACATTCGTTGAGAATTTTAGGCGCTTCACCAGACCAGCCATAAGAACCAAAAGTTGCACCATATCTATTTTTAGGTGCTAAACCTTTAATATGATTCATAAGTGCCATCATTGCAGTCATAGGTAGGTTATTTCTCGTTGGTGAACCTAAAAGAAGAATTGAAGCATCCATCAATCTATTCATAATTTCAGCAACATGGTTTTTTTGAACATCAACAATAGTGTAAGGAATATCGTTCTCGATAAGTGTTTCACCAATAATTTGAGCCATTTTTTCAGTTGCTTGCCACATGCTATCATAGACAATTAAAGCAGATTTCATAAAAGCTTGTTCTGCAAATTCTTTGTAAGCATTTATAGCAAAAGAAACTTGTTCTTGGCCTTTAAACATAAGCCCGTGATCAGGTGCTAAAATATCAATTTCTACATTTAAATTTTGAATTTTTTCAAGAGCTTTTAATACTAAATTGCTGTATGGAAGAATAATATTTCCATAATAGGATTTCATTTCAGAGTATAGCACACTTTTATCTTGTGAGCATGTATATCTATCTGTGCAGGCAATATTTTGCCCGAAAATATCATTGGTAAAAAGAATTTTATCTTCATGCAGATAGCTAACCATACTATCTGGCCAATGAAGCATTCTTGTTTCATAAAAAGTTATGTTTTTCTTGCCAAGGTTGATTGTTTCACCATCAGCAACTGTTTGAATATTCCAGCCAGTAGTGTCCACTTGGCCTTTTAATGATTGTAAGCCTAGTTTTGAACAATAGATTACATCTGGCTTATATTTTTTTACAATTTGCGGTAAAGTGCCTGAATGGTCTTGTTCCATATGCTGGCATATAATATAATCAAGCTTTCCATCAGGAAGATATTTATCAAGATGATAACATAATTTTGAAAAATATTTATGACTTACAGTATCAATGAGTGTTTTCTTTTCATCATCAATAAAGTAAGCATTATAAGTTGAACCTCTAGGTGAAGTAGAGTAGTGGTGAAAAGAGCGCAAATCAAAATCTATAGCGCCAACCCAGTAAACATTATCTGCAAGTATTGATTGGTTCATACTATTTCCTTTATTAAAAAAAAGGGCAGTTTTTGCTGCCCTTTCTAACGAAATTATTCAGCAGGTGAGAAATTATCCTTACCTACACCACACATTGGGCAAACCCAATCTTCTGGAAGAGCATCAAATTCAACACCGTTGTTTTCAGCTGGATCATACACATAACCACATACTTGACATTCGTATTTCATAGTAAATCTCCTTTTTATTTATGCATTTTTCCATAATCCGTGAAGATTACAGTATTCTCTTACAACCAATTTATCGATGTCACACGCACATTTCACTTCAACAACAGGCTCATCACCTGGGTTTAAGTGGAAAACGCGTTGACGATCACCAATAACTTCAATCCACTCAATGTAGTGTTCGTCAGTCATTGGATGTAAAACAGAGCCAACAGAAATTTTATAACCGTCAGCTGTTTTCTCGATTTGAGGTACATGCTTTTCAAGAGCAGCGTCCGTACTGCTTTCTTTCATGTGTTTCATTGGTGAATTACAACAAGATAATGTGCCTTTTGCAGCGTGGAATACTTCTACAATTGCTCCACATACTTCGCACTTATAAACTTCAAACTTTTGAACCATAGTAAAATCTCCATATTATAGTTTTAGTAACAAAAAAATATGTTACTAGCAGTTAGCTATCAATTATTATTCCTTGTTAGGAACAATTCCTTTTAACAAGATTTGAAACGATTGTCAATCTTATTAAGAATGATTTCTAAAAAATACTAATTTAAGGCATTTATGGTCTGTTTGACATAAAAAAGAAAAATATATATACTTATACCATAAAAAAAGGTGAAAAGAAAGTGAAAATTTATAGAGACCATTACTTTTTAAAAGCAAAGAATGAAAATTACCCTGCACGTTCAGTGTATAAGCTGAAAGAATTAAATAAAAAATTTAAAATAATCAAGCAAGGCATGAAGGTTCTTGATCTTGGTGCTGCTCCTGGTTCATGGAGTCTTGGTGCGGCAGAATATGTTGGCCCAAAAGGTTTAGTTCTTGGTTGTGATATTCAGTCAACCGACACAGTATTTCCTGAAAACACTATTTTTTATCAAGAAGATGTTTTTAATAGAAGTGAAGAATTTGAAGAAGTTCTTAAAAGCCATGCGCCATTTGATTGTATTATTAGTGATATGGCTCCTGCAACTACAGGCACAAAATTTACTGATCAAACACGTTCACTAGAATTATGCTTAGAAGCTTTTGAAGTTGCAAAAAAATATTTAAAAAAAGACGGTTCATTTGTTTGTAAAATTTTTATGGGGCCTGATTTTCAAGATTTAGCGAAAAATCTTAAGCCTTATTTTTCACAAGTGCGCAATTTCAAGCCTGCAAGCTCTCGCCAAGAAAGTAAAGAAATCTTTACGGTTGGAATAGATTTTAAGAAAATTGAAAATGAAGAATAATAGAATATAACAAAAGTTGTTTTTTTCACATTTTTTTGTTGAACTTACGTTAAAACTAGTGTAAGTTGCTAGAGTATTATAACAAAAACACGTTTAGAAAAAGGAGAATACTTATGCAAGCTTTTTTTGCAAAATGTTTCTTTGCGCTTTTTGCGTTTGTGTTGATGCCATTAACTGCTCTAGCGGCAGAAGGTGCAGCACATTTACCAACTGATATGTCAGTTCTATGGGTAATACCATTCGTATGTATGCTATTATCCATTGCTCTTGGCCCAATTCTTGTGCCACATTTCTGGCATCATAACTATGGCAAGCTCGCTTTAGGCTGGGGTCTTGCTTTCGTTGTTCCATGCTTCTTTGTTTATGGTTCAGCAATTACTATTTATGAAGTAATTCACATTTTAGTTTTAGATTATATTCCTTTTATTATCTTGCTATTCTCACTTTTCACTGTTGCTGGCGGCATTCGCTTAAAAGGCTCTTTAGTAGGAACACCATTGGTTAATACTGCTATTTTAGCTGTTGGTACAGCAATTGCTTCTTTGATGGGAACAACAGGCGCAGCAATGCTCCTTATTCGTCCACTTCTTCGTGCAAATGCTCACAGAAAATTCCGTGTTCATCAAGTAGTATTCTTTATTTTCTTAGTTGCTAACATTGGTGGTTCTTTATCACCTTTAGGTGATCCACCATTATTCTTAGGCTTCTTAAAAGGTGTAAGCTTCTTCTGGACAACTACACATCTTCTTATGCCTATGCTTATTATTTCAGCTGTATTATTAGCGGTTTACTTTGTTCTTGATACAATCTTATATGCAAAAGAAGGCAAACCAGTTCAAGAAATTACTTCTGATGAAAAACTTGGTTTTGATGGTCAAGTAAACTTTATTCTTCTTGCTGGCGTTGTTGCTTGCGTATTGATGTCAGGTTCATGGAAACCAGGTGGTTATATTGAAATTTACCACGTTCAATACGAATATCAAAACATGTTAAAAGATTTCTTATTGCTCGTTATTGCTGCTATTTCTTTGAAACTTACTTCAAAAGAATGTCGTGAAGCTAACGGCTTCAACTGGGAACCAATTGCTGAAGTTGCAAAACTCTTTATTGGTATCTTCTTAAGTATGATTCCTGCTCTTGTAATTTTGAAAGCTGGCGTAAACGGCGAATTAGCTTCGATTGTTAGCCTTGTTTCAAATGCAGACGGTTCAGCAAACAATATGATGTATTTCTGGGTAACAGGAACACTTTCAGCATTCTTAGATAACGCTCCAACTTACCTTGTATTCTTCAATACAGCTGGTGGTGACGCTTCTTATCTTATGACTGAAGGCGCAACTACCTTGCTTGCAATTTCTGCTGGTGCTGTGTTCATGGGTGCGGTTACTTATATTGGTAACGCTCCTAACTTCATGGTGCGTGCTATCGCTAACGATCAAGGCGTAACAATGCCTTCATTCTTTGGCTATATGGCTTGGTCAGTTGCTATCTTAGTGCCTGTATTTGCAGTAGTATCTTACCTATACTTTATGTAATTGAATAAATCTCAAAGCTCTCTTCTTGAAAATAGAAGGGAGCTTTTTGTTTTTAAAGTCTTTCCTATTTTGGGGCTTTTATGAAAATTTTCTTTGCTTTTTATTCATTTTTATGGACGATAGTTCTTCCGTTTCTCAAAAATAAACCACGCATTCAAGATGGTTTAGAAGAAAGATTTGTGCGTGTTGAATATGCAAAAGCAGAAGAAAATAAAAAAAATATTTTGCTCTATGCAGCCTCAGGTGGTGAAGCTTTTTTAGCGTGCACCTTTTTGAAAAAGAACTTTGAAGAACATTGCACTTATTATGCTTTTTCGTGGACGAAAGAAGGCGTGAATGCTTTTAGAAATTTTGCAAATAAAAATCCATATATAAGATTATTTGCTTATTATGCGCCTTTTGATAAACCAAAATTTATTGCAAAAGCAATAGAAGAAATTTCTCCAACACATTGCTATATTTTAGAAACGGAAATTTGGTTTGGTTTGCTTTATGCTTGTAAAAAACATGCAGTATCTTTTAGTTTTGTAAATGCAAGAATGACAGAAAAAACCTTTAAAAATCTCTCTTATTTTAAATGGTTATTTAGAAAGTTTCAGCCAAAAGAAGTGTTTGCATTATCACAAGATGATAAAGAACGCTTTACAAAACTTTTCTCACTTGAAGTAAATGATGATCGAATAAAAATTCAAGAAAATTTGAAATTCGATCAAGCTCGTGAACTGCTTGAAGAAAAGCAAAATGAAGAAATTCAGCTTTCACTTCCAGTGTTGCTTTTTGCCTCAGTTCGTCAAGAAGAAGAGGAAGATATTTTATTTTGCATTGATGAGATTAAAAAAACATCTCAAGATATTTGTATTATTGTTTGCCCAAAACATATAGAAAGAAGTGTTTTTTGGAAGGAAAAGCTAAAAGATACAAATGCAATTGATGCATTACTTGCAACAGAAAATGCTCTTGATATGAGCAATTTACAAGCGCATATTGATAATGGAAGCAATACATTTATATGGAATACTTTTGGTTATCTTAAAAAATTATATGCTTGTGCTGATATAGTTTTTGTTGGTGGCTCGCTCGCTCCATTAGGCGGGCAGAATTTTTTAGAGCCTTTAGTGCAAGGCACAATTCCTTATACTGGGAAAAACTTGAAAAATTTCTTATGGGTTTTTGAAAAAGAACCAAGTTTGCGTGAACTCTCACTTATTAATGAAGTGGAAAATAAAGAAGAGTTGAGCCAAAAGATAAACAAAGAACTGGTATTAGCTTCAAATAATCTTGAAGAAAAAAGAGCAGAAAAAAAAGAAATCAGTGAAAAATTCAAGAAATGGCTCAACTAAAAATCTAAATTTCATCATTATATAAAAAAATAGGGTATGAATCTGAAAAAGAAACATACCCTTTATTTGTTGATTTTTATGTGAGTTTAAGCGTCGTAATTAATCTTTGCGATAAAAGCATTTGATTTTGCATCACGCTTTGTAGTGAGAGTAATTGGCACTAAAACTGAGTGTGGAATATCGCCAGCATTTGGAAGAAGTGCTGTTCCTCTATCTGTGCAAAGGTAACGGCATTTGCCAAGTTCAGGCACAAAGAATGAGTTAGAGATAACTCTGCCAACATTTGTATATTCGCCAAGATTTTCAGGTTTAAGGAAAACAAAAGATAGGTTTAAATCATTTCTTTCCATTTGTGCAGCTCTTGAAACTTCTTTGAGCCAAGTTGGTGAATAGCTAGGGCATTGCATATGGCACCAAGTGTTGAGCTTATAATTTGAAGTGATAGCGCAATCTTTATGGTGTGGGCATGGCGCATAAGGGTAGAGTTCATTAATAAGTGCTTGTGAACGTAAAGCAGAAATAATTCTTCCGCCTTGACGAGTGCCAGGCTCAACAGCTAAATATGCGCCTTCATCATCAAGAAAATCTTTTACATTTTCAGTATATTCAAAGAAGAATTCATTCAATTCTTTTCTTTGCATGTGCTGTTTTGTTTCAAGCTCGTTCAATACGTTTGCAGAAATAAGAAGTTTTGGTTTTTTATCAACATTTAAACCATTGTTTTTAACGGTTTGTAATGTATGTCTTTTTTCAAGAATAATATTCCATTTAACTTTTATATCGAGTTTTGTTGCTAAATCGAAGAAAATTTCTTTTCCGATTTCCATTGGTTTTGTTGCAACATCAGTAGCAATAATAGTGAGTTTTTTCTCTCTATAATCAGGGCGAGACATCCAAAGGGCTAAAATAGCAGTAAGTGTGCCTGAACCAATATCAACAACATAATCGTCATCTTCAACTTCAGGCAATTCTAAATAAGGGAAAAGCTGAGTGAGACGAACTAAATTCCAAGGCATAAAGAAAGAAGTGTAAGCAGCAATAAGGCGTGATGAAGTCCAATATGGTTTTACAAGTTCTGTTCTTTCGTTTGTAAGAATTGCAGAAAGATCTTTAATTGCATATTTCAAATCAGTCTTTTGTTGAGCTGATTGATTCATTGTTTCTTCAATAACTTCGCCAATTGCAATGAGTGCACTTTGTGTAAATTCGTCAGGGCGTGCAAAAAGTGGAGAAAATGGCACTTGTCTTTCTTGATAGTGTGAAGGTCTTTCACTTCTGCGTGGTGAAAAAGATGAGTTTACTCTTGGTGTGAAGCTTGAACCGCCATCACGTGAGTTTTCAGAACCATATCTTTTATTGCCACTATTTCCGCGTGGAGAAGAGTTTGGTCTTTTATCAAAGCCATTTCTTGAGCGTGGTCTATTGTTATCTCTGCTATCTCTTGAATTTTCTCTATTATCTCGGTTGTTATCTCTGCTATCTCTAGAATATTCTCTTTTATTTTCTCTTGAATATTCTCTTTTGCCACCATCTCTTGACTTATCACGAGTGTTTTCTCTGTCCATGCTGTCCTCTATTTTCTGGGAATGTTTATGCATTAAATTTTTTCAAAATTGAAATATTTCATATAGATTTGTGCAAAATCTTCTTGGTTTGCCAATTCTATTTGTTGATAATTAGTAAATTGTTTTTGGATTTTTGTGTGATTTTCATTTTTACTAAGCAGTTCAGCGCCTTTGAGGGAAGTGTTTCCTAGTTGTGCAATTCTCGAAAGAAGTGAGTGGGGCAAAAATCCTAAATCGGTAAGAATTTCTTTTTTTAGATGTTCGCCAAATGCGCCAGCAATAAATATATTTTGAATTGCGTGTAGTGGCAGTTGGCTTTTTTGTAATAAAATTTCAAACGAAGCCCTAAAGGCTGATTTTACCATAAGAAGATTCTCAATGTCATAAGAAGAAAGATAAAATTTTTGCTTGTCGGAGTCGTTTTGAGTTGTATCAGGCAAGCCAAGTGGTAAATCAAGACATTGTATTGAATTGTGTTCTGAAAAATGTGCTATCTTTCTTGCTAAAGGCAGAAGTTTTTTTGCCTCTGTTGGACTTGTTTGTATATTAAAATGCCCATACTTGTCAACAAGGGCTAGCTTGAGTAAAATTTGTAAAAGATGTAAGTAACCTACGCCTGTTATTCCGCTTGATTTTTTAGCTTTCATTTTCTCATTTAAGTAAATAGACTGCAAACCAAAAGGCGAAAGCGTAAAATCAACAATACTTGTTGGATTTGCAACAGTGCCAAAAGTTAACCCAACTCCTTCAACACTTGGCCCAAGTGGCACTGACGCCATAAAGCCTTCACTTTCAGATAAAGCTAAAACAAATTCAGCATTTGTTCCCATATCAATAAAAAAATACGGATAGATAGAATTATTGTTCTGGGTATTGAATTTCGTTTCTAGTGCGAGAAGTCCACTTGAAATATCACCGCCAATAAAGGGTGCAAGCAAAGGTGGAATATAAATTGGTGGAATTTTTTTCACTATTTCTTTTGTTGCATCATTATAATGAGCATTGTCAAAGTCGATAATATCTGCAATGAATTCAGTCGAATTACCTGTATATTCTAAAAAATAAGGTGCAGTTGCAAGACATTTTATATCTTTACCAAGTGCAAGATATGCCATGGCAGAATTTGCTGAAAATATAATTTTATCAATAATAAAATTGCCTGTATCATTCAATTCTTTGACAATATTTCCTATTGTTTGCCATGTTCGTTCTTTAAGTGCGGTCGCATTTTGAATTGACTTTGCAAATTCTAACCTTGCCATAACTTCAGCACCAATCCCTTGCATTGGGTTGAGCATTTTGCCATGCGCAAATGTTTTATTGTTTGTAAAAAGTGTATATTCTAAGGAGGTTGTGCCAAAATCAATAGCTAAAGAAAGTGGAAAGTCGGGCGCTTCTTCCATAAAGAAAAATGAAGATTTTTTTGTATGTTCTTTGCTTGAATTATTTTCTAAATCGGCGAGAAGTTCAATAATATAGTCATCTTTGGCATTATGTTTGCATGATAAGCGTATACCTCTGTCAATTTCTTCGCTAGACAAAATTTGCAATTCATCTTGGGTAGGGAGGGGCGCAGGAGAGTGAAAAAGAACTTTACACTTACCACATTTTCCTACACCTGCACATAAAGCTTGAGAATCATAAAGATTATTGAGCCATAAGAGCGATAAAATCTTTGTGTTTGCATTTGAAAAAGAAAGTGAAATTTCTTTTGCCGATTTTGCATTGCTATTAATTGAAGAAGTAAAAATTTTCATAAGTTGAGAATAACGAAACTTTTAATTACTTACAAGAAAAAAGAAAGAGCAAAAAATAATCAGAAGAGTAAAAATATATAAATTTCTTTGCCTTTTCAAGGCTATGGAATGAGAAAAACTTGACCATAGCAAAAAAAAAGATTAAGTATTAATAAGTTAACACTAAAGTGAAGGATGCATTATGAACAAAGTTTTAGCACAAGATGAAGTAGATGCTTTACTTCGAGGCCTTTCAGGCGGTGAAATTGACACCGAGCAAGAAATTCCTGAAGATGACTCTGGTATAGTTCCTTTTGACTTGGCAAACCAAGATCGTATTATTCGTGGGCGTATGCCTGTTCTTGAAATTGTGAATGATCGTCTTGCACGTCTTTGTACTAGCGCGTTAACAAATACTATACGTAAAAGAGTTGAACTCAACCCAATATCTATTGATATGACAAAGTTTGGCGAATTTTTACGCTCTTTACCTGTTCCTACCTCAATTAATATTTTTAAAATGGAACCTTTACGTGGTAATGCAATTATTGTTGTTGATGCCCGTTTGGTTTTTGCTTTAGTGGAAAATATTTTTGGTGGGCAAGGCGCACAGCCAAAAGTTGAAGGGCGCGAATTTACCCGAATCGAGCAAGCAATTATCGATAAAGTTGTGCATATTGTTTTAGAAAACATGGAAGAATCATGGCGACCCGTGCATGATGTGAAAATGGAATTTGTAAGAAGTGAAATCAACCCACAGTTTGCGGCTATTGTTCCGCCTTCTGATGTTGTTGTTGCTATCAATTTTGAAGTTGAGCTTGAAAATGCTATTGGCTCAATGGTTATCTGCTTGCCTTACGCAACAATTGAACCTATCCGCTCAAAATTACACGCTTCTTTCCAAACTGAACGTCTTGAAATAGATCACACTTGGGTGGCACGCCTAAAAGAAAGACTTCTTGAAACCCCAATTGAACTTCGTGTGAAAGTTGGCGAAACTCAAATTACTGGTAATCAACTTATGCGCTGGAAAGTTGGCGATGTTATTGTGCTTGATACTGATATTGAAGAACTTCTTCCTTGCACAGTGGCTGGCGTAACAAAATATTGGGGTATGCCAGGAAAAATAAAATATAACAAAGCCTTCCAAATTGTGAAAGAGATGGATCCGCACTATACTTAGAAATTTAAAAAATAATAAATATATTTATAAAGCAAAAAAGAAAGCCCCAAAAATAAATTTGGGGCTTTTTGACTTTATTTAGAAAGATTTTAGCCTACTAGGCATAAAATCCTCGCTACGCAAGAA
>CAYJIN010000026.1:0-11762 GCA_964370245.1 uncultured Desulfovibrionaceae bacterium | reverse complement strand
ACTTTATTTAGAAAGATTTTAGCCTACTAGGCATAAAATCCTCGCTACGCAAGAAACGTGGTTCTTGCTTGCTCGCTAAAGCCTTTGTTCGCATGCTTACATTGTAATCAATTCGTAATCACTTGAACCAAGACCAATTTTTTCAGCGTGTTCAATTTGTGAGCGCCAATCAGTTGTTGGATGAACACATTTAAAGTGATCGCCTTCAAAAGCACGGTTAGAGCTTGCATCGCCAATGATACTTGAATTGATGATAGGTGCAGCATTAACAGCGTCAATACAAGCTTGATCAAGCGCAACAGGGTCAAATGAAGCAAAAATACCGATATCAGGAACAATAGCAGCATCATTTTCTGCATGACAATCGCAATACGGTGAAACTTGGTTTACAATGCTGATGTGGAAATGTGGGCGATCTTGTAGAACAGCCATTGAATATTCAGCCATTTTACAGTTTAAAGCATTTGCTTGAGTATCCCAAGGTGTTGAAATTGCATCAAAGTTACATGTGCCCATACATCTTCCGCAACCTACGCATGTTTCTTGATTGATAACAGCTTTACGGTTTTCATCAAATGCTAAAGAAGAGTGTGCACAATATTTTAAGCAAGTGCCACAACTACGGCATTTTTCAGGATCAACCACTGGTTTGCCATCTGAGTGCATAGCTCTTTTACCTGCGCGGCTTCCGCAACCCATACCAATATTTTTAATTGTTCCACCAAAGCCAGTCATTTCATGGCCTTTAAAGTGAGTAAGTGAAATAAAAATATCTGCATCCATTACAGCACGGCCAATTGCTGCGGTTTTGAAATATGTGCATGATTCAGGAAGTGGCACGTCAATATCGTCAGTTCCTTTTAATCCATCAGCAATAATAACTTGGCACCCTGTTGAAAGAGGTGTGTAACCATTTTCGTAAGCAGCTGTAATATGCTCTAAAGCATGCTTACGGCGACCAACATAAAGAGTATTACAGTCAGTCAAAAATGGTAAACCGTTTAACGACTTTACAACATCAGCAACTGTTTTAGAAAAGTTTGGGCGCAAGAAAGAAAGGTTGCCTGGTTCGCCAAAGTGCAATTTAATTGCAACAAATTTACTATCCATGTCTATGTTTGCAATGCCAGCTTTACGGATAAGTTTTTCAAGCTTTTGTAAAAGACTTGTGCCAACAGGGCAACGCATATCTGTAAAATATACTTGTGATTTAGCCATAGTTATCTCCTTAATAATTATAATCCAAATTTAGTCCATTGCTTTTGAGAGTATAGGAAAACAGTTCGACTGTCAAAAAGAATAATTTGATAAATTTAGGTTAATATTCTTGCGTTCTCTTATCTTTTACAAATGCTTGCGAGTTTTTACTAAGTAGTATATATTCATTTAGAAGATGTTTTACATGTAAAACAGAAAGGATATAAAATGCAGAAAAATTTAGTGGTTCAACTTGCACGTTTTGGCGATATTTTGCAAACTCGCCGATTAATAAAGACTTTGCAATTAGAGGGCGAAGTCGTTTTGTGCGTTGATAAATCACAAGAGAAATTAGCATGCTTAGCTTATCCAGATATCGAAATAGTGCCAATTCATGCCTTTAATGCAAGTGCTGATTTGGTTTTTCTTGAAAATAGAAAAGCTTTTGAATATCTGCATTCGCAAATTTTTTCTTCAGTATATATGCTCAACCACTCCTCACTTTCTTATGCTTTAGCAAAATTATTTAAACCAGAGCAATTAAAAGGATATATTTTAAAAGATGGGCAAGAATTACGCTCAAACTGGGTGCGTTTAGCTTTCAAATATATGCGCAATCGCTTTCATTCTCCTTTACATATCGTTGATTATTGGGCGCATTTAGCGGATAATCCTATCTCGCCTGAACTTGTAAATCCCTCTGCTTATGATAAAATGCTTAATTGGCAACATGCTCTTTTGGGCGATGATGAAAAAAATCAACAAGGAAAAATATTTCAAATTGCTCTTGTGTTAGCTGGGCAAAATAGAAGAAGATCTATTCCTGTTGAGAAATATGCGCAAGTTATAAAAGTTTTGGCAAGTCGCTTCCCTAAGATAGAATTTCTTTTGCTTGGAACAAAAAATGAAGAGCCACTTGCAAGAGAATTTCTTCTTTCAACAAAAGAGCAGGGGAATTTCACTATAAAAAATATGGTTGCTCAAACAAATATGGAAGAGCTTTTTGCGCTGATAAAAGAATGCGACCTTGTTGTTTCTCCTGATACGGGTACTTTGCATTGCGCAGCTTTCTTAGGTGTGCCTACACTTTCTTTTTTCTTTTCTTCTGCTTGGTGTTTTGAAACTGGCGCTTATGGCCTTGGGCATACATGCATTCAAATTATGCCAACCTGCGCGCCTTGTGCTGAAAGAACAGTATGTCATCATCTAAAATGCCATGAAGTTTTTTCGTCACCAGCCTTACTTGCACGCTTGGCAAATAAAAAAACGCAAAAAGAAATTATAGATTTTAGCATATTAGAAAGCTCTTTTGATGAAGTAGGGCTTCGTTATGAACTTAAAGAAGGTGTTCTTCAAGAAAGGAAAGATGCTGAAATTCTACGTTCTTTATTGTATGAATATAGAAGTGGTAAGCCTTTGATGATACATGATGAAACAGTTTCAAAGATAGCAAATAATTTGTTTGAAAGCATGGATTTTTTTCCGCAAAATTTACCATAATGTGTGATAGGATAGTATATGGAAAATACATTTAAAATATTAGTTGTTCTTCCTCTTTATGGTGGTTCATTACCTATTGGGGAATATTGTGTTGAAGCCTTGAAAGCTTTAGGGCATAGGGTTGAAGTTTTTGCAGCGCCTGAATTTCAATCCGCCTCAAATGCTATAGATAGATTACATGTTTCAGCAGAAAAGCACGATTTTTTAAAAAATACTTTTGCAACAATGCTTTCAGAAGCTGTGTACGCAAAGGCAGAAGCTTTTGCGCCTGATTTAGTTTTAGCAATGGCGCAAGCTCCACTCACACGTGCAGTTCTAAAACGCTTTGAAAAGGATAATATCCCAACAGCTATGTGGTTTGTTGAAGATTATAATCTTTTCACTTATTGGCGAGCGTATGCAAATTATTACAAACATTTCTTTGTGATACAAAAAGAACCTTTCCTCTCTCTTCTCAAAGAGGGGGGGCATGAAAGTGCGCACTATTTACCGCTTGCAGCTTTGCCATCTTTTCATAAAAAGCTTGAACTATCTCCACAAGAAACAATAAAATATGGAGCTGATATTGCTTTTTTAGGGGCTGGTTATGCAAATAGAAGATATGAATTTAGAAGACTCACTTCCTATAATTTCAAAATTTGGGGTTCTGATTGGGAGGGCGATTCTTTCCTTGCAGCCTATTTACAAAATAATGGCGAGCGTGTTGACCCTAAAACTTCTGTAAAAATTTATAATTCAACAAAGATCAATCTCAATCTTCATTCAAATATTAATCCAGTAAATCAAACAATGGGGGATTTTGTAAATCCACGCACTTTTGAACTCGCTTCAATGCAAGCTTTTCAGTTGGTTGATAAGCGTTCTCTTATGGCAGAGCTGTTTGAACTTGAGGGAGAAAATAAAGAGCTTGCAACTTTTGAAAAATTTGAAGAAGTGCCTGCGCTTATTGATTATTATTTAGCAAACCCGAATGAAAGAGAACAAATTAGCCAGCGAACACATGCACGCATTTTAGCAGAGCATACCTATGAAAAAAGAATGCAAACAATGCTTAATATTATACAGCCAAGTGTTCGTATTAATGAATTTGATGTAGAAGCCTTAGAAAATCTTTCAGAATCTTTGAAGGATGATTTTACAAAATTATTAACAAGGCTTGAACTTGCGCCAACAGCTTCATTTGATGAAATTATTTGGGCGATGAAAAAGCAAGAAACTCCTCTTGATCCTCTTGAAACTTCAATTTTATTCTTAAGCGAGTGGAAAAAACATTATGGATAAAATGAAGTTGCAAGCACTTCCTCCGAAACAAGCGCATTTTTGCTTGGAAGTTTTGCATTTTTTGGAAGATATAGATTTTGATTTGCAAAATAAAAAAATTCTTCTTGCTTTTTCAGGGGGGCTTGATAGTTCTGCTGTTCTTCTTTTCTTTTCATTGATAAAAGAAAAATTTAATCTAGAACTTTTTGCTGTGCATATCAATCATTGCTTGCGTGAAGAATCAAGTGAAGAAGCTTTGCATGTAAAGACTATTTGTGAAGATTTTGATATTCCGCTTATTGTTTATAAAGAAGATATAAAAAAAATAGCAAAAGAACAGAAAAAGGGCATTGAAGAAACTGCACGTGATGTTCGATATGCCATTTTCAAAAAAGAATTAGCAGAAAAAAACTTCGATTATATAGCTCTTGGACATCATTTAAATGATTTAGCTGAAGATGTGCTTATGCGTCAAATAAGAGGCTCGAGCCTAGAGCAAAGCATTGGCATGAAAGCTATTGATAATGAAAGAAAAATTTTGCGTCCATTCTTACTTTTTGAGAAAAAACTATTAGAAAATCTCGCTACAGCTTGCAAGCTTTCTTGGGTAGAAGATAATTCAAATCTCTCAGATGAATATTTGCGAAATAGAGTGCGACTTGAAATTTTACCATTGTTTTTGAAGGAAAATCCATCCTATCTTAAGCATGTAAAAAGCAATTGGTTGCAAGGGCAAAGTGAAATTTTTTATTGGCAAGAAAAGCTAAAACCTTTCTTAGAGGGCTTAGATTTACATGAGAAAACACAAGCTCTTGAAAAGAAAAAGAAATTTTTATTAGAAAGAAAAGCTTTGCAAAATGCTGAAAAAACGGTACGTTTGAAAGTCTTTGCAAGGGTTTTGCGTGCCTTCAAAGCCCAAAATAATTCGCAAGTGCTTTTTCGTTTAGATGCTTTAGTTATGAAAAATGAAAGTAATAAACATATGGACATTAATAATCAATTGAAAGTAAAAATATCAAAAGAATATATTGAATTTTCAGTGGAAGATACTATTTAGAATAAAGGCCTTATAAGTATGGACAAAAAAGTTTTTATTGATTCACATTCCCGTGAAGTGCGTTATTTGAGAGTTTCAGTTACTGATAGGTGCAACCTTTCTTGCATGTATTGTGTTGACGAAAATGTTTATATTCCACATGATTCAATTTTGCGTTTTGAAGAAATTATGCGTTGCGTGCGCATTTCAGTTGCACATGGCGTTGATAAAATTCGTCTTACAGGCGGTGAACCTTTTGTAAGAAAAGGTTTTGTTGAATTTCTTTCTGAACTTAGAGAAGAATTTCCTCTTTTAGATATACGTGTTACTACGAACGGCACTTCACTTATGCCACATATTCAAATGCTTAAAGATGCTGATATAAAAGTCAATCTTTCACTTGATAGTTTTAGCGAAGAAAAGTTTAAAGAAATAACTGGTAAAGATTTGTTTTCAAAAGTGCATGAATCTCTATATGCACTCATTGATGCAAATATTCCGCTTAAAATTAATGCGGTTGCTATGAAAGGCGTAAATGATAACGAGCTTGAAAGCTTTGTAAATTTAGCAAAGAATAACCCAGTTGATGTGCGCTTTATTGAATTTATGCCTATGGGTGATGAAACTATTTGGAAGCAAAGTCTTTATTGGTCATCAAAAGATATTATCAGTCAAGCAAGTGAATTTGTAACTCTTACCCCTGTACGAAACAGTGCAAATGATGTTGCAGAAGGCTCAACCGAATGGTCATCACAGGGGCCTGCAAAAATGTTTACTATTGAGAATGGTAAAGGGCGTTTTGGCGTAATTAGCCCAATGTCATCACACTTCTGCCATTCTTGTAATAGATTAAGAATAACCTCAGATGGTAAATTAAGAACATGCCTTTTTGATGATAATGAATTTGATCTTGTAGAACAATTAAGAAATCCTGCTATTGATGATGAAGCACTAGCAAAATTTATTGCAGATGCAACTATGAAGAAAGAAATTGGTGCGGAACTATTAGCAAAGCGCAATAAAGCCGTGGCTTCAAAGCGCATGGTAACTATTGGCGGATAGTAACTATTATATAATTAAAAAGAAAAAGCCTTTTGAAAATAATTCAGAAGGCTTTTTTTATGTAATCAACAGCTTTACTATAATAATGCAATAAGCATCAATATGAGGCATAATAATAAGGGAATGCCAAAGCTGTTTTTGTTTATAAAAGGGGGATAAGTTTAATATATTAGATAAATGTTGCTTTTGCTTCAATAGCGCGGATTGAGTGGCTTAATTGCATGCCAACGCGTGAGTTTCTTGAAAGTTCTTCTTCAACTTGTGAAATTGCTTTACTTACAGTAGAATGTTGCTTACCAAAGTGTGCACCAATCTTTTGCAGAGTAAGGTCAGAATATTTATGCATGAGGTAGAAAGCTGTGTTTCTTGCCATTACATAATCTTTTTTACGTGTGCGTGAAGTAAGCTGTTGTTCGGTTACATCATAGCATGAGCATACTAAAGAGAGAATTTCAGCTAAAGTATTTTCAGGGGCATGCGGAACAACTTGTGCAATAACGCTGTAAGCAAGTTCTGGTGTAAGTGGCTCATTAAGAATTTGAGATTTTAAAATCAAATTATTTAATGAACTTTCTAAAAGGCGAACATCACCGTGTAATTTTTCTGCGAATAATTCAGCAACTTCAGCTGGGAGTTTTAGGTTGCGCAATGCAGCTTTTTTAATAAGAAGATTCTTTTTCGTGTCAAAGTCAGGCGCTTCAAGAGTTGTAAGAAAGCCTGAGTGAAAACGTGAAACAAGGTGTGAATCAAGATCTTTTAAGTCTTGCACTGCTAAAGATGAAGTGAAAACAACTTTAGCGCCATTGTCTTGTAAAATTTTAACTATAGTAAGAAGTTCTTCTTGAGTTTTTTCCTTACCATTAAGGATATGCACATCCTCAAATAAAAGAAGATCTAAATTTTTGAAGCGACTTCTAAATGTTGCAGTATCTCTAAAGCGGCAGGCTTGTATAAACTGTGAAGAAAATTCTTCGCCAGTTATATATGCCATAGAAAGTTGTTCTTTTGAGCTTTTTTGGTGCATTGCTCTGCCAAGCGCTTGAGTGAGATGTGTTTTTCCTAAACCTGGTTTTGAGGAAAGGAAAAGCATATCAAGCGATGTGTTTGGCATAAGAATATTGTTTGCAGCCGCATAAGCTAAGTGGTTGCATTCGCCCACAACAAAAGTATCAAAGCTATGTTTGAGTTTGTTTAAATTACAATTTCTTGTTTGTGAGTAAGAAACACCAGGCGCTGTAAGCGTTAATTGTTCACTTGAAGCAAGCACAGAAGGTGCTGTTGGTAATTCGGTAACAAATTGCTCAGGTGATTTTGGTGTGGATGCAAGTGTAGGGCTTTGGGATATGCTTGTAGAAACAACCTCAAAGTCAATTCGAGGTGCAGTGCCTAGCATAGCAAGACAGACCCTCTGAATTGCAGAGAGATATTTACTTTTAACCCAATTTGCTACGTAGCTTGACTTTGCTTTAATTATAAGACGAGGAGAAAGTTCATCAGTATAATCGATAAAGCCATCTAAAGGCGCTATCCAAACTGTAAAATCACCGCGTGAAAGTTCGTTCTGTAGTTGAGTGAGAATTTGAGACCATTGTGTTTTCATAAATATATTTTTACATGAAAAAGCATAGAATTGACAAGATGAAGAAAAAAAAGCCTCTCTAAAGACTCCTCAAAACAATCCCCAATAGCTTAGCTTCTATAACTATTTGTTTTAATAGTAAAAATATAAAATTTTCAAATTTGTCATAATTTTAATTATCCTTTACTCATCAGTAAAATCACAAATATGGCTTTTTTTTGCACGAAAGATAGATATATTTTTCCACAATAAAAATAAATTTACATCAAAATATCTAAAATTTACTTCAAAAAACTAGCATTTCGCTAAACAAGCTTATTCTTTTGGCAATAAAAAAATCTTTTAAATTTAGCCAAAAAATGTAGATTTTTTTAAAAAAAGCTAAAAGCGTGTGATACACCGCAAAAGCCGATGATTGCTTAATCTAGATAAATTCAAGAAAAAATCTAAATTTATTTTGCTTAATTTCTTTTGATTGACGTTGAAGAAGAAATTTATTAAAACTTCTTAACTAGTTAAAGAGAAAAAAATAAACCTTTAATCAAGGTGAAAGAAGAATATAATTATGAAAAAAATTAAGCAACAAGCAAGTCTTTTCGATGGCTTAGATGGTCCAAGTGTAAAAGAAAAAGCAAGATACTCTTGGCTTATTCAAGAATTGGCTCGCCATAATTTTTTATACCACACAAATGATGCGCCTGAAATATCAGATGAAGAGTATGATGCTTTGTATAAAGAGCTAATTTCTTTTGAGGAAAAATATCCTGCCTTTGTTGATAAGAACTCGCCTTCAAAAAAAGTGGGTAATACTGTTTTACCAAATTTAACTCAAAAGGCTCATAATAGCAGAATGTATGGCCTAGATAACGTTTTTAGCGTTGAAGACTTTACAGCTTTTGTGCAAAAAATTAAAAACCTCGAACCTAAAGCAGAAACAACTTTTTTTGGTGATTTGAAGCTTGATGGGATAGCTTGTGAGCTTGTGTATGAACATGGTGTTCTTACTCTTGCCTTGACTCGTGGCGACGGTATTATTGGCGAAGATATAACCCAAGCTGTTAAATTGATTAAAAATATTCCTCAAAAACTTTCGGCAATAGAAGTGCCTCCTTTGCTTGAAGTGAGGGGGGAGATATTGTTTTTTAAAGAAGATTTTGCAAATTTAAATGAAAAACAAGAAGCGCAAGGGCAGAACATATTTAAAAATGCAAGAAACGCTGCAGCTGGCACATTAAGGCAATTAGATTTATCAAAAATTGCGTCACGTCCTTTACGTTTTCTTGCCTATTCTTCCACATATACTGGTTGGAAAACACATGCCGAAACAATGAATTGCTTGCGTAGACTTGGTTTTCATTCCTCTTCGCGCTTTGAAGTGTGTCATACCATTACAGAGGCAGAAAGTTTCTATAAAGAAGTTGAAGCTCTTAGAGATTCACTACCCTATGAAATAGATGGCTTAGTTTTTAAGATAAATGATTTAGAATTGCAAAATTCACTAGGGCACACAGCAAGAGCCCCGCGATTTGCCTTTGCTTGGAAATTTACTGCGCAAAAAGCATATACCAAACTTAAAGGAATAAGCATTCAAATTGGTCGTACGGGTGTTCTTACGCCTGTGGCTGATTTAGAGCCTGTTTTTCTTGGCGGCGTCACTGTTTCTTCAGCGTCTTTACACAATGAAGACGAAATAAAAAAGCTTGACGTGAGAATTGGCGATACTGTTTTAGTGCAAAGAGCAGGGGATGTAATTCCAAAAATATTAGAAGTTGATTTTTCTAAAAGAGATGAGAATTCTGTGCCTTATGAATTTCCGCATGTTTGCCCAGCGTGTAATACTGAAGCGTTTAGAGAAGATGGTGATTCTGCCTGGTATTGCCTAAATCTTTCTTGCCCGCAAATGCGTATTCGAGCTTTACAACATTTTGTTGGTAAAAGTGGTATGGATATGGGGGGAGTTGGGCCAAAATGGATCGAAAGATTAGTTGAAAAAAATTATGTAGCAACTTTTGCAGATCTTTTTAAAATGACTTATGAAGAACTTTTGAAGTTTGATAATGTAAAAGAAAAAAGTGCTATGAACTTTATTGAGAGTATCAATGAAGTTAAAGAAAGCGCAAGCTTGCAAAGCTTTATTTCTGCATTAGGAATTCGCCACGTAGGTGAGCAGACTGCACTCACACTTGCAAAACAATATCAAGATATTGACACTGTTTTAGATGTTGCCAGAAATACGCCTTCAAAGTTGTTGGATTTACAAGACATTGGCGATGAAGTAAGCTCCTCTTTGCATGCTTTTTTTATGAATGAAGATAACAAAAATCTTATCGAAGAATTGAAAGAATTAGGCATTAATCCAAAATATACGCAAAGTGAAACAAAATCAGCTTTACTTGAAGCGAAGAAAGTTTTGTTTACGGGCACATTATCACAGCCACGTTCAGTGTATGAAAAACTTGTGGAAGAGCATGGCGGGCAAAATGCATCAAGCGTTTCTAAGAATTTAGATATTTTAGTTGTGGGCGAAAATGCTGGTTCAAAACTTGAAAAAGCACAGAAGCTTAATCTTAAAATTATGAATGAAAATGAATTTTTAGATATGATTAACGAAGTTTAGATATTTATTTTTTATCGTACTAAAATCAAAAGCACTCTTTACTTTTGTGTATGGAGTGCTTTTTTTGTGAATAATATATTAAAAAAAAGGGGGGGATAAAATAAAAGGCAGAAAAAATCTGCCTTCTATCGATTGTTTATTGTATTGGAGCTTTTGCTTGTTTATTTTGTTGTTTTTGAAGAAGAAGTTTTTGTAAAACAGGATCTTCCTCTTCTGAAGGTTGGTTAGAATATGGGCTTGCAACTGCGAGGTTTAGAAGTTCTTCAGTGTCATCGCTTACTTTTGCGCTGAATGTAGAATTTGCAGATTTTGTTTGCATTGAGTTATAATTTTGTGGTGCTTTTTCTACAGCATTATAATTCTCAAAATTATCACGAACATCACGTGAATCTCTTTCAAATACAACCGCGGTGCCAAAACAAGAGAAGAATTTGCTACCATCTGGGTGGAAAGCTATGTTTTCATTATAGCCAATAATTGCTTGGCCACCTTTGTTTTGTGCCATAGCAGCCATGCCAAAAAAAGCTTCATCAGCGTCAAAACCACGGCAACATACAAGGCCGAGAACTTTTGCAATCTTTCTATCAGCAATTTCTTGTGTTGTTACAACAGGAAATCTGCCTAATTTAAAAAGTTCCTTTACTTTTTCAACACTTGAAATATTTGTATTTTGCTTTGCTTTTTTTTCTGATTTATCATTTCCTAATAAAAAAAACATAACTGCCTCCTCATTGAGAGTTGTATAAATTTTGTAATTTTGATTTTTGTCAAAATCATTTTTTTATATAATGTAAAAAGAATATTGCAAAGAGTATGCCAACAAAATTTTGACAGATGGTTTTGAAGAAATATCTATCTAAAATAGACTTTTTTTCTTAAATGAAAATTTTACACTTGACCTTTGTTTGAAATTATGTCACATAAGTCAAGTCTTAGTGTGCCGAGGTGGTGGAATTGGTAGACGCGCCGGACTTAGAATCCGGTACCATCGGTGTGCGAGTTCGAGTCTCGCCCTCGGTACCATTTTTATAAGTAATGAAAGAATTCAGTTTTTGGATTCTTTTTTTATTTTAAGCGAGGCTCTTGCTTTAGCGAACGCAGCAAGAACGACGCTTCTTGCAAGTGAGGATTTTGCTCTAAAATGCAAAATCTTTCTGATAATGTTATCTCGCCCTCGGTACCATTTTTATAAGTAATGAAAGAATTCAGTTTTTGGATTCTTTTTTTATTTTAAGCGAGGCTCTTGCTTTAGCGAACGCAGCAAGAACGACGCTTCTTGCAAGTGAGGATTTTGCTCTAAAATGCAAAATCTTTATGCTATTATTTCTGTCTTGAATGATATATTTATAAAAGAGAAGCCTTTTTGGCTTCTCTTTTTTTTAGGAAATTGATTAATTATTACTAATAGTATGATTAAAAAAAAATAAGGTCTATAAACCTTGAACTTATAGACCTTTAGAGGAGGGATGAAACGATTGACTTGTCGTTTTCAATTGTCTAAAGTTTGTATA
>CAYJIN010000025.1:0-25647 GCA_964370245.1 uncultured Desulfovibrionaceae bacterium | reverse complement strand
TTGGTGGTGGCCTTTTTCTTTTAAAAGCTAAGCTCTCTAAAACAAATAATAATTTCAAGCCCTGTAAAATTTGATAGTATAAAATATATTTCAAACGGGGGTCATTTATGAAAAAATTATTTATTTTGTTAATCACTTTTCTTTTTATGAGTATAACTTATGTGCAAGCAAAGGCTGCTGAAATTGATGTGCATGGCGAATTTTATGTTATAGGTGAATATTCTGATGCTTTAGGCTTAGCAGAAACAAATTTATCACCCTATAACGAAGCAAAAAATGAAAATGAATTCAATGTATGGCAACGTATAAGATTTGCGCTTGACATTGTTAGCTCTGAAACATTATCAGCGCATATTCATTTCCGTGCGCCAAGCGATGGCCTTTGGGGGGCTGAACCTCTTGGCGTTGGCGGTGGTGATTATGAATTCGATTTAAAGCGTGCCTATATTGATTGGTTTATGCCTTTTACTGTTGGCGGAGCTACTCTTGAAATGCGCATGGGTAAACAGCTTTATTATTATGGCTCAACCTTTGGTTCACCAATTATTTATGACGATGCTTCGGGTGTTGTTGCCTTGTTTGATTTTGGTAATGTACATTGGTTTGAAAACAGTGGTGGGCATTTTAAAATGTCGATGCAATGGATGAGGGCTTTTGATTTACAAACTTCACCAATTGCAAACAGTAAAACAGAAAATATCGATTTATTTGCTTTAGAAGCTACTTATACAAATGATGATTTTACTTTCAACCCGTGGGTAGTCTATGCTGTCGGGGGCGATAATCTAGCTGATGCCGTGTATGAAAATTCCACTTTTGGCGCTTCAAACGCAAATTCTACCTTGCTTGGTGAAAATAATTTTTGGGTGGGTTTTTCCTCACAATTGCATATGTATGATCCTCTTACCCTAAGCCTTGGTTTCACCTATTCTTTTGCAGATAATATTTATGGAATTACAAATAAAGATGATAAAACAAATGGCTGGCTTATCGATGCGGAATTAGCCTATCACACAAGATACGGCACCCCATCTCTTATTGGTTGGTATGCTTCGGGTGATGATAATGATAGCATTCAGCGTATTCCTTACCTTTCCCCAGGGTGGAATCCAACAACATCTGCTTTCTTTTCTGATGCTTTAGCTCTTGCACCAACAGCAAGCGTTTCTTCACCAACAGGAACATGGGCAGTAGGTATTAAATGGACTGGCTTTGAGCCAATGGAAAAAGTGGAAATGGGCGCATCTGTTTTATATGTGGCTGGTACAAATGATGTTGATATTATTGATAATAGTGAATTTAATCCTGCATATATGACAACTAGTGATGCACTTGTCGAACTTACGGCCTATAGTAATTATGATATTTATAAAGATTTACAAGCACAAATTGAAGTGAATTATCTTATTGCAGATATTGATGATAGTTACAGTTCAAGTTCGAATGGTATACGTGTCGCACTTGGTTTTTTCTACACCTTCTAATTTTTAATAATAAATACAGAATCATACAATTCCCCTCTCTAATAAGTAAAAAGCGCTCATCTAAAAAATAATTTTTATGAGCGTTTTTTTGTTTATTTATAGTAAATAAATTGAAATTCTTTCGTGTATACCTCCTCTAGCTCTAGACAACAAGGTATTTAATGGATTAATTGTAAAACTTAGGTTTAGTTGTGAAAAAAATAACTATCCTTTTGTTTAGATGTTGAGCCAGTATTTTCTAAGTAATTGAAAATAAATGATATTAAATGTTATAATCTTATTATAATTAAAGCTTGCATTTGTATAAAAATTTGTATATAACTAAACAAGGATAGCCGATGGCTAAATTGGTTAGAGGATTATATGTGTTTTAGTGTAAAAAAGACTAAAAAGAGTATTCTTTTGTTCTTTTTATTTTTTTTAAATACTTGACATATATTTCACAAAAACTTTTGTTCATAATTTTAGGGGATTTTATTATGAAACGTATTCTTACTCTTGCTCTTGCAGCAGGTATGTTCATGGGCGCAAGCCAAACAGCAGAAGCAGCTGACATTAAAGTTTCAGGCTGGATTCACTCCGCTGGTATTTATCAAGATAATCTTGGCTTCAAAAACGATGTAACAGGCGAAACTCCAACTGAATTTGATGTTCGTACTCGTACAAGTGTTATGCTTGATATCGTAAATTCAGAAGATCTTTCAGCGAAAGTTGTTATGCTTGCATCACCAAGTTCAACTTGGGGTGCAGGTGATTATGGCGTTGGTGGCGGTGATATCGATTTAGAACTTCGTGCTGCTTATATTGACTGGATTGTTCCTACAACTGATATTAAAGTTCGTATGGGTATGCAACCTAACCTAAGAACAGGCTTTATGGGATTATATACAAACCCTGTTTTCTGGCATAATGGCGCTGGTATTGGTGTTTTTGCTCCAATCAATGATATGGCTACTTTTGAAATTCAATGGTTGCGCTTAGCTGATACTGCAACAACAACAGCACCAAATAGCAAAACTGTAAGTGCTGATTATTTCTATGCACAAGTTCCTATGAAATTTGATGCTTTCAAATTAACTCCTTTTGCTGCTTACCTTCATAAAGGTAACGGTAGCGGAATTTCAGCTGATTCCCCAATTGGTGGACGTATGAACGGCCTTGGTGAAGATACTTTCTGGTTTGGTGCTTCAACAACTGTAACTTTCCTTGACCCATTCAAAATGCATGCTGATTTTGTTTATTCAACTGCTGATGCTTCATCAGATTTAGCTGAAAGCATCGGAAAAAACTATGATGGTAACGGTTGGTTAGCTGATTTAGCATTAGAATATGCACACAATTACGGAACAACAGCTCTTTCAGCTTGGTATTCACAAGGTCAAGATAGCGATGGCGATAATGGTCAATTCGGTTATATAGCACCTGCTTGGATTCATGGTTCAGCATTCTATAGCCGTGATCAATTCCAATCAACAGCATTGTTCCCGAACTCAGGCGGTAACCCAAATGCTTCTTGGGCTGTTATGCTTTCACACAAAGGTTTTGAACTTGCACAAGGTTGGCACTTAGGCGGACATGTTATGTATGTTCAAGGTACAAACAATACTGCTAACGTAAAAGATGTTAATGGCGTAATGCAAGCAAATGGAAATTCATTCACCCCTAGCTACCTTACAACAAAAGATAGTATGGTTGAATTATCAGCTTGGACAACTTATGACATCATGAAAGGCTTAAAAGCTTGCTTCGAATTAAACTACATGATTGAAGACTTTGATGAAGATGTTTGGTTTACAGAAGTACAACAACAACAAGGTGCTAAGTTTGAAAATGGTTTCAGAACAAACATAAGCTTCATGTATCGCTTCTAATCTGAATAGATTCCTTATATAATAAAAGTTGAAAAGACCGTGTAAAAGCGGTCTTTTTTATGCTTAAGTCATAAAGTAAAATTATCTTATAAATTTGCAAACAAAAATTAGGCATAAAAAAAGGCCACACAGTGACCTTTTTTAGGGCATATAAAATCTAACAAACAAAGAAACTATTTTTTGAATTTAGAACCGCGGCTTTTCCAAACTTTATTCATTTCATCAATAACTTCATCTGTTACATCTGCTTTACCAAGTGCAGCAACAACTGTTGTTGTTCCGTCGATAATAAGGTCATAACCTTCTTCTTTAGCAAAATTTTCAGATGCTACACGAATAACTTCAATAATTTCAGCTTGCATAGCTTGTTGACGTGGGTTGATTTTGTTTGCAAGTGCAATACGTTTTTCTTCAAATGCACGGCCATCTTTATCAAGAGCTTGTGCTTTTTCTGCTCTTGCTTTTTCTGATAAAGCTGGTGCTTGTTTTTGAAATTCAGCTATTTTAGCTTGAAGATCTTTAGCTTGTTTATCAAGAGCTGCAGTTTCTTTACCAAAAGTGCTGCTTAATTCTTTTTCAGCTGCTTTTGCAATATCAGAAGAAGAAGTGATTTCTTGCATATTGAAAACTCCAACTTCTGTTGCTAGAGCAGTGTTAGCAATGAGTAATGTAGAAGCAAAAACTAAAGCGATTTTAGAAAATAATTTACGCATTATAAATTCCTTGTGTTAAATTTCCTCTTCTAAAATAAAAGAGAGTTAAAAATCTATAATAAAGGTTTTTAAAAGTCAATCTTATACTTTTATAAATGAAACTATTTTTTCGTTACACCGAGTATATTAGGGATATAGCGAGGAAATGAAAGAAGGTTATGAATGCTAAGCCCTGAAAAGAATTTACTTAATTTCTTAGTGTTTATTGCAATTCCAGCTTCGCTTCCACCCTCTGTGTAAAGAACAGTTTCAAAAACAATCTTATGATTCGAGCTTGTTTCTTTGTCCGCTAAACTAAGAAGATATTTACCAAATTCGTGTACGCTGCTTTGTTTTTCAGAGAAAATAAAATAAATTTTGCCTTCTATATCTTTGCCTATAGCTGAAATTGATATTCTATTTTTATCATTTTGCCATAATAGGGATGCTTGCTGATTTTTTGTATTAAAATTGCCAATAATTTGAAAATTTTGAACGACAATAGAATAGTTCTCTAAAAGATTTTGCCAATTAAACGTATTCTTTGTAATAATATCACTTTCTGCAATAGCATTTGAAAGAGGCTTTGAAAGAAAAAAACCACCCATTTTTTCAGTAATTCGATTATTATTCACTTGATTGCCCAAGCGCATATAGGCTGTACTTGTGCGACTATCAGGTAAATACATTGAGGCATTTATAGAGGCAAGAAGATTTTTATTTTCACACCAATCTACAAGCGTGTATTGCGTGTTTTTCTTTTCAAGAAAATTGCCGTATAGTTCGATATTGTAGAGGTTTGGGTCAATCTTGAGGAAATGAATGCTAAAAGTGTTTGTATTATCAGAATTTGAAGTATAGTTTTGAATTAAATGCAGATATTCAAGTCCACTATCAAGCAGTTGCCATGTTGAGTGCGATAAACTACTCTGAGAATTGTCTAAAGAATTACTAATCAAAGTGTCAGCATTCACATCAACTGCGTAGCATTTATTAGTATAAAAAAAAGAAATAAATATATATAAAATCAAAACGAACTTCTGCATTTTAAACCTCTCTATATTTTATTCATTTTCAGGAAAATTAGCAAGTAAAAAGAAAAAATATTTTAGAAAGCATATAAAGAGATTTGATATATAAAATAATCACAATTACACAAAATATGAACAGCAAATAATAAGGCTATCAGGGACTAGAAGAACTATCTATTCAATTAGCTTTGAAAAAAAATCTATTTTAACTTGCCTTTATAGATAGTTTAAGTTATTGTTGAAACAATAAAGATTTTTGTTTCTAGCCTTAATATGAAATTATATTAATACGAATGAGTGTTGATATACTTTTTTTCTGTAAAATTTCTATAAAAATTTCTACAAAAGTTGAAATTCTATAGAGAGTTTGTTGACAGTTGCTTATCCTCTTGCATGATAGTGAAGAGTTGTACCATTTCAAGAATAACTGAATTGAAAATGTATTGAATTGCATTGAAAGGGTTTTGGGATGATAGCATTAGGACTTATAGAAACGCATGGTTTTGTTGCAGCCGTTGCCGCAGCAGATGCTATGTTGAAAGCAGCAAATGTTTATTTGCTTGAGCGCTCGATAGTTCCTTGTGGACTTGTGACTATAAGCATTGCCAGTAAAGATATTGGCAGTGTGAAAGCCGCAATTGAAACTGGTGCAGCTCAAGTTCTTCAAATGGGTGGAAGACTTATTTCAAAGCATGTTATTGCACGCCCAAATATTGAATTAGAAAATATTCTTAGCCTTAAACAAAATGTATCCATTAAAGATTATAGTAATTCTTCTTGCTGTGGCATGGGAAGCTCTATTGCTGCGTCTTTTGAAGAAAAAACTATGCTTGAAAGTAATGCTGTAGAAAATTTTACTACTACAAAAGCAAGTTTAAAAGAAGAAAATCTGGCTGAGCAAGAAATAATTGAAACAAAATTTGATGAAGTTTTGCAAAAAATAAATGCTGTTGTTGAAGCGCATATACCTGAGAAAACCCCATTACCTATTTCTATAAAATCACAAAAAAAATATACGAGAGCTGAACTTAAAAGGTTAAGCTTACTTCGCTTGCGTGAAATTGCACTCGCTGTTGAAAATTTTTCGCTTTCAAAAGAACAAATTGTAAAAACAAATAAAAATGTGCTTATTTCTGCACTTTTGAAAATATAATAACTATTCGTAGGCAAGGAGATATACATGTTAGATAAAGATTTATTATCAATTCAAGAATCCCGAGCACTTGTAAGATCAGCACGCGCAGCTCAAGCAGAATTTGCGCTTACTTCTCAAGAAAGGATAGATGCTTTAGTTTCTGCAATTGCTCAGGCAATATCTGCAAATGCTCAACTGCTTGCTGAAATGGCTGTTGAAGAAACAGGTTTTGGGAAAGCAGAAGATAAGAAAATAAAAAATTTAGTTGCCAGTGATAAATTATATGAAGCAATTAAAGATATGAAAACTATAGGTATTATTAAAGAAGATATAGTAAACAAGATTACAGAAATTGCTGTTCCTGTTGGTGTTATAGCAGGTGTTATTCCTTCAACAAACCCAACTTCAACAACTGCTTATAAAACAATTATCTCTTTAAAAGCTGGTAATGCAATTGTTTTTACTCCACACCCTAGCGCAAAAAAATGTATTACAAAAACAGTTGAAATTATAAAAGAAGTTCTTGAACGTCAAGGTTTCTGCCCAGATTTAGTAAGCTGTATTAGCGTGCCAACAATTCAAGGAAGCCATGAGCTGATGAAGATAGTTGATCTTATTCTCGCTACTGGTGGCCCTGGCATGGTGAAAGCAGCCTATAGTTCGGGCACTCCTGCACTTGGCGTAGGTGCTGGTAACGTTCCAGCGTATATTGAACGTTCAGCAAATATAGAAGATGCTGTAAGCAAAATTTTTGCAAGTAAAACTTTTGATAATGGAACAATTTGTGCTTCTGAACAATCAATTATTGTTGATGCTTGCATAGCAGATCAAGTGAAAAATACTGTGATTAAACATGGCGGATATTTCCTTGAAGGTGATAAACTTGAAAAAGTTAAACGCATTATGGAAAGACCTGACGGTAGCATGAACCCAGCAATAGTAGGTAGAGATGCTCACTATATTGCAAAATTAGCGGGTATTGAAGTGCCTGCAAATACACGCATTCTTATTTCTGATGAAAAAGGCGTTGGGCATAATTATCCTTTCTCTAAAGAAAAACTTACTGCTTTGCTTGGTTTTTATATTGTTGAAGATTGGAAAGAAGCTTGTTTACTTTGCATTTCACTACTTGAAACTTGCGGTATCGGCCACACTTTATCAATGCACTCAACTAATAAAAGTGTTATTCGTGAATTTGGTTTACATAAGCCTGTTTCTCGCTTGTTGGTGAATACGCCTTCAACACAAGGAGCTGTTGGTGTTACAACAAATTTATTCCCTTCATTCACACTTGGTTGTGGTAGCGTTGGCGGAAGTGCAACTTCTGATAACGTTACACCTTTGCATCTTCTAAACATAAGACGAGTTGCTTATGATTTGAATGATGATGTTTACAATAGCCCATTATCATCTGCATCTTCTTTTGTTCAAGAAAATTCAAATTCTTATGCAAAAGCAAATAATGCTGGTGTTGATTTAGATGCGATTACTGACTTAATTATTAGCGAACTAAAAAAGATTCTCTAATTTTTACTTATTACGAGAAGATAAAGTTAAGCTAAGTGTAATTATAATAAAGAATATATCCAAATCTTGGAGTTATAATGGATAATCAAGTCATAATTGAAATGGTTCAAAAGGTTGTTTGTGAAGTGCTTTGCGATAAAGAAAAAGCCTGTTCACAGCATGACCTAGAAAAATATATTGGCAAAGAAGTTCCTATCGAGCTTTCAGCAAGGCATGCACATCTTACTGAAGAAGATGCAATTGCATTGTTTGGCGCTCCTTTAACAATAGCACGTGAGCTTTCTCAACCAGGGGTATATCTGTGTAATGAAAGAGTGCGCCTTATTGGGCCAAAAGGTGTAATAGATAATGTTGCTGTTTTAGGGCCTTCACGTAGCACATCACAAGTTGAGATTTCTAAAACAGATGCTCGTGCGCTTGGAATAAATGCACCTGTGCGGCAGTCAGGTGATACAAAAGGTTCTTCGGGTATTGTGCTTTCATCTCAGCTAAACATTGTTGGTTTAGAAGAAGGCGCTATTGTTGCAGCAAGGCATATTCATATGTCACCGAGTGATGCTATAGAATATGGTTTAGTTGATAATGATATTGTGCAAGTTCGTCTAAACACTGAAAGACCTGTTGTTTTAGAGGATGTTCGTGTTCGTGTTCATCCTGAGTTCAAACTTTCGATGCATATTGACTCTGATGAAGGAAATAGCGCAGCGTGGACTCCAAAAGCGACAGGCACAATTATAGGCAAGCAAGTTTAAAGGAAACTGTAATTTATGAAAGATTTTGTTGAAGTTGATGCTCAAATTGAAGAGCTTGAAGCCTATCTTGAAAATACAAGAGAAGTATCTAAAGATGAAGAATTGCTTACTGGGGTTGATCTTGGTACTGCATATATAGTTGTAGTTGTTTTAAATAAAGAGCTACAGCCAGTTGCGTGTGCAATGGAATTTGCGCAAGTGTTAAAAGATGGTATTGTTGTTGACTATATAGGTGCAACAACAATAGTAAAAAGACTTGTGCAAAACATTGAAGAACGATTAGGCCGTTCACTCGATAAGGCAGCTATTGCTGTGCCTCCTGGAACTGGCACTCGTGATTGTGCAACGCATAAACATGTTGTTGAAGCAAGCGGATTAACAGTTGTTAATATTCTTGATGAACCAACTGCTGCAAATGCTGTTTTAGGAATTGAGAATGGCGTTATTGTAGATATTGGCGGCGGCACAACTGGTTTATCCGTATTAAAAGATGGAAAAGTTGTTTACGTGGCTGATGAACCAACAGGTGGAACGCATCTTTCGCTTGTTTTATCAGGTAGCTATGGAATTCCATTTGAAGAAGCTGAAAAATTAAAGAAAACCAATAGTAAACATAAAGAAATTTTCCCAGTGGTAGCGGCTGTTGTTGAGAAAATGGGCACTATCATTAGAAAACATATTCAAGAGCATGATGTTGATGCAGTTTACCTTGTTGGCGGTACTTGTTGCTTAGAAAATATGGAAAAAGTTATTGCTAAAGAAGTAAATCTACCAGTTCATAAGCCAAAAAGCCCATTGTTGGTAACACCACTTGGCATTGCTATGAATTGCGTAGAAGGTAATATTTAAACTTGAGTTTGAAAATAAGGATACAAGCATGATTATTGGTGAAGTAAAAGGGAATGTGTGGTCAACAAGCAAAGAAGAATCATTGAATGGACTAAAACTCATGATTATTCAACGTATCGACTTAGCAAATAAATCAGCATATCTCGAAAGTTTTATTGCTGTGGACTGTATTGGTGCAGGAATTGGCGAACGTGTTCTTATTACTCAAGGAAGTTCGGCGCGTTTATTGTTACCGCAACATCAGCAAAACGCTCCTATAGATGCCGCTATTGTTGGCATTTTAGATGAATCACAATGGGATGAATAATGGATACTTTAGGAATTGTTGAATGCAGAAGTATTGCTTCAGGGGCAGCCCTAAGCGATAAAATGCTAAAAGTTGCTGATATAGAGCTTATTAGAGCAGGCACAATCTGCCCTGGTAAGTATATCATCTATATTGGTGGCAGTGTTTCTTCTGTTGAAAGTGCAATTTCTATGGCTGATTCTTCTGGTGTAAAATTAGTTGGTTCATTCGTAATTTCAGGTGTTTCAAATGAAATTATACGAGCAGTAGGGCGAGCATCTTCTATTTTATCAAATAAAGATGATGAAACTATTCAAGCTCTTGGCATTGTTGAAAGCAGTGCTGTTGGTGCATGCATTCAAGCTGCAGATGATGTTTTGGATAAGGCTGATGTCAAGCTAAGGCGCATAGTGCTTGGGCAAGGCATTGCAGGCAAGGCATACTTTGTAGTTACTGGTGATTTATCGGCTGTGAATATTGCGGTTGGTGAAGGAAAAAGAAGTCTTGATAAAAAACTTCTTGAAGCCGTTGTTATTGCAAGACCAGAACCAGCAGTTATAAAAAATCTTATTGGTGGATAGTATGAAAAAAACACTTATCTCTGTAGAAAATCACACTGAATATATATGTGCGCAAACTAATAAGGTTTATTGCGATAAAAACACTATTATTACAGCAAGTGCAAAAGATTTATACTCAGCGAAAAGAGTGGAAATCGTCTATGATATTCCTCAATATTTTGAATATAATGGAGGCGCACAAGCTCGTTCTGAAGTACCAGCTTATGCAAATCCACGAATAGAAAGCGCGAATTTTAGAAAGGAAGAAATAATTTCTAAAAGTAGTTTTGAAAACTTTCAAGCAAATAATTTAATAAATAATTTTCAACAAGAAAATAAGTATATTGATAATTCAAAATGTTGCGCTAAAGGGCATGAAGATTTTACAAAAATATTATTAAATATAGTAGTTATGATTCATAAAACCTATGGAATAAATGATATTGAAAAGCTTCGTGAAATTGCTCTTGCAATTGGAAAAATTATTAAATGTAGCATTAAGTAGGGTAAAAATTTGGCTTTTTATTTTGAAAGGCTAGATAAAACTATATAAATACTAATAAAATTCAAGGAGTTTAGTATGTTAGATGCATTAGGAATGATTGAAACAAAAGGTTTTGTAGGTGCTGTTGAAGCTGCTGATGCTATGGTAAAAGCTGCAAACGTAACTTTAATCGGTAGAGAACAAATTGGTGGCGGTTTAGTTACTGTTTTAGTTCGTGGTGATGTTGGTGCTGTAAAAGCAGCAACTGATGCAGGCGCAGCAGCAGCTAGCCGTGTTGGCGAACTTGTAAGCGTTCATGTTATCCCACGTCCGCATGAAGAAGTAGAAATGATTCTTCCAAAGTCAAAAGCTTAATTAAAACATATTCTTGAGAGGAAGATTATTCTTCTAGGGAAGCTCTATTCTTCTTCTCAAGATGCTTTAAAAGAATGAGATGGGAAATATGATTATTGATAAAATTCGTGCTGCTGGTGTAGTTGGTGCTGGCGGTGCTGGCTTACCAACGCATATTAAAGCAGATGCAAAAGTGGAAACAGTGCTTGTAAACGGTGCTTCTTGCGAACCTTTGTTGATGAGCGATCCTTACCTTTTAGAAGTTGAAATAAATAATGTTATTTCAGGGCTAAAAGCTGTTATGGATTGCACAAAAGCAAGCAAAGGCATCATTTGTTTAAAAGGCAAGCATGCAAATGCTCTTGAATCAATTAGGACTGCACTTAACCATGAGAAAATTCATGATATTTCTTATTTTGTTTTAGACGATTTTTATCCAGCTGGTGATGAGCAAGTAATGCTCTATGCAGCTTTAGGTAAAGTTGTTCCTGAACGTGGGCTTCCTTTGCAAATTGGTGCTGTTGTATGTAATGTTGAAACCCTATTAAACATTGCATATGCGCTTGATGATAAACCTGTTACACATAGATACCTTACCGTTGAAGGCGAAATAAACAAGCCTATGGTTGTAAGAGTTCCAGTTGGAACATGTGTTGCGGAAGTTTTAGAATTTGCAGGCGGTGTAAAAATTTCAGACTATAAAGTTGTTGATGGTGGCCCTATGATGGGGCGTGTATTGCCTGATATTTATCAGCCAGTAACAAAAACAACAAGTGGTCTTCTTGTTCTTCCTAGCAATCATAATGTGGTTGCTCAAAAAACAATGCCAGTTGAAAGAATTCGTCAAATTACAAATACAATTTGCTGCCAATGCACACGTTGCACGGACTTATGCCCCCGTAAATTGCTTGGGCATTCGCTTAATCCGCATAAAATAATGCGTGTTTTACATAGCCAAGAACTTGATAATGAAGCAGCAAAAGAAGCGCTTCTTTGTTCAGAATGTGGTATATGTGAAAAATTCGCTTGCCCGATGGGAATATCTCCACGTGAAGTAAATGCGCAGATTAAGCAAATTCTTATGAAGAATAATGTGCGCTGGGAAGTGAAGCAAAGTGAATTCATTGCAAGTGCTTTTAACAAAGAAAGGCGTATTCCTACAAAAAGACTTTTACAACGCCTTGCGATTACGCAGTATGATACTCATCCAAGCTTTGCAGGAACTTTTGAAACAAAAACAGTTTATTTACCGCTAAAACAGCATATTGGAGCTCCATCGCAATGCATAGTAAATGTTGGCGATAGTGTGAGCTGTGGTGATGTTATCGGTGAAATTCCTGAAAACGCAATGGCTGCAAGAGTGCATGCAAGTATTAGCGGAGTTGTGGAATCTATTCAAGATGGAATTGTTTGTATTACGAATAAGTAGGTATTAATATGAAATTAAAAACTATAGCTTGCCTAGAATTAAATAGTATTGCTTTGGGGATGTATGCCGCTGACGAAATGGTTAAAGCAGCTTCTGTGGAATTAGTTTTTGCAAGAACTACATGCCCAGGAAGATATCTTATTCTTATTTCAGGCGATACAGGTGCTGTTCAAGCATCACTTCAAAGTGGAATAAAAGCAGGCGCTGATATGGTGATAGATTCTTTTGTGATTCCAAGTGTTCATGAAGAAGTAATTCCTGCTCTTTTCGGCGTTTGTGATTTTTCTAAAATGCGAGCTTTGGGTATTATTGAAACATGCACTTCTGCGGCAGGAGTTTTAGCGGCGGATGCGGCAGCAAAAGCTGCAAATATTGAGCTTCTTGAAGTTCGTTTTGCTGCTGGTTTGGCGGGTAAAGCTTTTGTTGTGCTTACTGGTGAAGTTTCAGCCGTTCAAGCTGGTGTTGATGCGGCAGTGAAAGGTATTGGTCAAAGTGGTCCAATACTCAGTCATGTTGTAATTCCATCACCAAGCGAAGAATTAAAAGCACAAATTTTTGCTTAAATTATAAAAAATGAGCAGTAATAATATGGAAATTTTCAATAATCCAACACAAAGAATAATTCAAGAATCTGTTCCTGGTAAGCAGATAACCTTGCTTCATCTTATAGCTTCGCCAAATAAGAGCTTATATATGAAACTTGGGCTTGAAGAAAGCGGTGAAGCAATTGGAATTATGACAATAACTCCTTATGAAGGTGTGGTTATTGCAGCAGATATTGCGACAAAATCTGCACCAGTAGAGATAGGCTTTCTTGATAGATTTGGCGGTTCTTTACTTTTTGTAGGTGATGTTTCAAGTGTTGAAGCGTCTTTATCTGCAATAAGAAATTATTTTCAATCGAAATTGATGTATAATTGTGTAGAAGTTACAAGAACATAAAAAGTAAGAAAAAGAATAAAATAATGAAGAAAACACTTTTTTTAGGTGAAAATGGAGCTGGCAAAGAAGAGCTTATTCAAATACTTAGCGATAAAGAATTAAAACTGAAAAAAACAATGGCTGTTGAATTTTATGGCGACTTTATCAATATTCCGAATGAGTTTCTTGAAAAGAATAGATGGTTTATGAACTCAATTATTACAGCATCTTTTGATGCAGAAATTATAATTGTAGTAATTTCCGCCTTGCAAAGAAGCACACTTCTACCACCACTTCTTGCACCGTTATTCAACAAAAAAGTTTTAGGTGTAATAACCTATAAAGAATATAATGAAACTCATTTTGTAAGAGCAAGAAAGTTTTTAGAAAATGCTGGTATAAAAGATAGTTGCATAATAAATCTTGTAACAAAGGAAGGAGCAGAAGAAATAAAAAAAATATTAGAATAAAAACAAGTATTCGTAAAAAATTAAATCAGCTTTATACTATCTAATATATTGAAATAATATGTAGTTATAATGAGCTAGATAGTAAATCTATATGTTTAGTGCTAAGAGAATATTGACTTTATTTGTGGTATATAGTATCTTATAATAAACATATTCTTATATAGTTATATTTTATAAGACTTTTTTGTTTTCTTTGAAAAAGTCTTATAGTGCCTTTTGTTTTTTTTAGGTTTTAAGGTTTATAGTTTTTTAGTTTTTTTATAATTTATAATGCATAGGAGTATTATATGGATCAAGAGTTTATGAATAAAATTATTGATGAAGTTAGAAAAAAGCTAGAGCAAGCTAGCTTTTCAAATACAAACGAAAAAGAAGGTGTAATTATGTCAAATGTTACTGAGTTCGTAGGTACCGCTATCGGTGATACAATTGGATTGGTTATTGCAAACGTAGACCAAAGCATTTTAGAAAAAATGTCTTTAGAAAAGAAATATCGTTCAATTGGTATTATCGGTGGACGTACTGGCGCAGGCCCACACATCATGGCAGCTGATGAAGCTGTAAAAGCAACTAACTCTGAAATTATTTCCATTGAACTTCCACGTGATACAAAAGGTGGCGCAGGGCATGGTAACTTGATTATCTTCGGCGCAGATGATGTGTCTGATGCTCGTAGAGCTGTTGAAGTTGCATTAAATGACCTAAACAGAACTTTCGGTGATGTTTATGCAAATGATGCTGGTCATATCGAACTACAATACACTGCACGTGCAAGCTATGCAATTAATAAAGCTTTTGGTTGCCCTATGGGTCAAGCATTTGGTTTGATGGTTGGTGCTCCTGCTGCAATTGGCGTTGTTATGGCTGATTGTGCAGTAAAAGCTGCTAATGTTGAAGTTTTAAGCTATAGCTCACCTTCACACGGAACAAGTAATTCAAACGAAGTTATCCTTACTGTGCATGGTGATTCAGGTGCTGTAAAGCAAGCTGTTATGGCTGCACGCGAAGTTGGCCGTAAGTTATTATCATCATTAGGAGCTACACCTGAAAGCTTAACAAAACCATACATCATCTAGCAGAGAGGAACTGAAAATGAATTCTAAACGATTTGAGGTTTTAAAAAATCGTCCTGTTAATCAGGATGGCTTCGTAGAAGAATGGGCAGAAGTTGGTTTAGTAGCAATGAATGGCCCAAATGATCCATCTCCTAGCATTACAATTTCAAATGGCGAAATTGTTGAAATGGATGGTAAACGCAAAGAACAATTCGATTCTATTGATACTTTTATCGCTAATTATAGTATTAATATTGCAAATGCAGAAAAAGCAATGGCGATCAATTCGCAAGAAATTGCAAAAATGCTTTGTGATCCTAATGTAGTAAGAAGCCAAATTATTGCTATTACAACAGCGCTTACTCCAGCGAAAATGACTCAAGTTATGGGTTATATGAACGTTGTTGAAATGATGATGGCTCTTCAAAAAATGCGTGCACGTAAAACACCTAGTAACCAATGCCACGTTACTAACGTAAAAGATAATCCAATTCAAATTGCTGCTGATGCTGCTGAAGCAGGTCTTAGAGGCTTTGATGAAATGGAAACAACAGTTGGTATTGCACGTTATGCTCCTTTCAATGCTTTAGGTTTATTGGTTGGTGCACAAACAGGCCGTCCTGGTGTTTTAACACAATGTGCTTTAGAAGAAGCAACCGAATTATTATTAGGTATGAGAGGCTTAACAGCTTATGCTGAAACAATTTCAGTATATGGCACCGAAGAAGTTTTCACTGATGGTGATGATACTCCTTGGTCAAAAGCATTCTTAGCTTCTGCATATGCTTCTCGTGGTCTTAAAATGAGATTTACCTCAGGAACTGGTTCTGAAGTACAAATGGGTTATGCTGAAGGCAAATCTATGTTGTATTTAGAAGCTCGCTGTATCTACATCACTAAAGGTGCTGGCTCACAAGGCTTACAAAACGGTTCAATCAGCTGTATTGGTGTTCCAGGTGGTGTTCCATCAGGTATTAGAGCTGTTCTTGCTGAAAACCTTATTACAACATGCTTAGATTTAGAAGTTGCTTCAGGTAACGATCAAACATTCTCACACTCTGATATCAGAAGAACTGCAAGAATGCTTATGCAAATGTTACCAGGAACTGACTTCATCTTCTCAGGCTATAGCGCAACACCAAACTATGATAACATGTTTGCTGGTTCAAACTTTGACGCTGAAGATTTTGACGATTATAACGTTCTTCAACGTGACCTTAGAGTTGATGGCGGCCTAAGACCTGTTTTAGAAGATAAAGTTGTTGCTATCAGAAATAAAGCTGCTAGAGCATTACAAGCTGTTTTCAAAAACTTAGGCTTACCTGAAATTACAGATGCTGAAGTAACTGCTGCAACTTATGCACACGGCAGCCAAGATATGCCAGATCGTAATGTTGTTGAAGATTTAAAAGCTACACAAGATATGCTTGATAGAGGCATTACAGGTGTAGATATCGTAAAAGCATTATACCAAAGTGGATTTGAAGATGTTGCTGATGCTGTGTATAACATGCTCAAACAAAGGGTTTCTGGAGATTATCTCCACACCTCTGCAATTCTCACTTCAGACTTTAAAGTTGTTAGCGCTGTAAATGATGTTAACGACTATAATGGTCCTGGCACTGGCTATCAAATTAGTAAAGAGCGTTGGGAAGAAATTAAAAATATCCCTACAGCTGTTCGTCCTGATTCTATATAAGGGGTAAGCAATGAATATTAATGAAAAAGATCTACAATGCATAATTGAAGGTGTTGTGAAAAGCATGTTAAATAGCAGTGCTCCTGTTTCTTCTGCTGCTCCTTCTAATTCAAAACAAGAAGCTGCGCCTATTACTTTCCAAGAAAAAGGCGAAGCATTACCAGGTAAAAGCAGAGATGAAGTTGTTATAGGCTTAGCACCTGCTTTTGGTAAACATCAAACACAAACAATTACAGGCATTCCTCACGATAAAGTGCTTAGAGAAGTAATTGCTGGTATTGAAGAAGAAGGCTTGAAAGCACGTTTAGTGAGAGTAAACCGCACTTCTGACGTATCATTCATCGGCCATGATTGCGCTAAATTAAGCGGATCAGGCGTTGGTATTGGCATTCAATCAAAAGGCACAACAACTATTCACCAAAAAGATTTAGCACCATTAAGTAACCTTGAGTTATTCCCTCAAGCACCACTTATTGATTTAGCAACTTTCCGTGCAATCGGTAAAAATGCTGCTAAATATGCTAAAGGTGAATCGCCAACTCCGGTTCCTGTAAGAAACGATCAAATGGCTCGACCAAAATATCAAGCTGTTGCTGCATTGCTTCATATTAAGGAAACTGAACACGTTAATAGAAATAACAAGTCAATTGAATTAGGCTATGCCGGGATTTAATAGGAGTAATTATGAATGAAGTAATGATTGAACAGATAGTTAAAGAAGTGTTGAAAACCATGACAACTTCAGGTGATTCTTGCTCTGCCGCACCAGTGAGTGCTAGTGGTTTAAGCTGTAAAGACTATCCATTAGGTGAAAAAAGACCAGAATTGATTAAAACACCAAGTGGTAAATCTCTCGATTCTATCAAATTAGACGACCTTATCAAAGGTAATGTAAAATCTGATGAATTAAGAATCACACCTGAAACTTTGCAAATGCAAGCACAAGTTGCAGGTTCAATAGGCCGTACATCACTTGCTCGTAACTTAGAAAGAGCAGCAGAACTTACAAGAGTTCCTGATGAGCGTGTTTTAGAAATATACAATGCATTGCGTCCATATAGATCTACTAAAGCAGAACTTCTTGCAATTGCTGATGAATTAGCAAATAAATATTCTGCAACAATCCTTTCAGGATTTGTGCGTGAAGCTGCTGATGTATATGAAAAAAGAGATCGTTTAAAAAAGGACTAAACTTAGATGTATGTTGCCGGTATTGACATAGGAAACTCCACTACAGAAGTTGCAATTGGAAAATTTACCAATAAGAAAATGGAATTTGTATCTAGTGCCCTCGTTTCTACAACAGGAATTAAAGGCACGCTAGATAATAAACATGGCGTTTTCGGTGCTTTAAAAAAAGCGCTCGATAAAGTTAGTTTAGAATATAAAGACCTTTCTCTTATTCGTATTAACGAAGCAGCTCCTGTTATTGGTGATGTTGCTATGGAAACAATTACCGAAACTATTATCACTGAATCAACAATGATAGGTCACAACCCAAAAACCCCAGGCGGTTTAGGCCTTGGGGTGGGTGTGACCGTATCATTTGACGATTTACCAACAATAAATGATAGTAATGATTTGATTGTTGTTGTGCCTGAAAAATACGATTTTGATGTAATTTCAAAAACTGTAAATGCTTTTATCGAAAAAGGTGGCTCAATTAAAGGGCTTATCTTGCAAAATGATGAAGGTGTGCTTGTTCATAATAGATTAGTAATTCCTATGCCTATTATTGATGAAGTGCAACTTATTGAAAAAGTTCCTCTAGGCATGCTCTGTGCCGTTGAAGTTGCAGCATCTGGTATGGTTATTGAAACATTGTCAAACCCTTATGGCATTGCAACAGTGTTTGAGCTTACACCTGAAGAAACTTCAAATATTGTGCCTATTGCAAGAGCGCTTATTGGCAACCGTTCTGCTGTTGTTATTAAAACACCAAAAGGTGATGTAAAAGAACGCAGAATTCCAGCAGGTATACTCTATATTGAAGATGCAAAAAAAACATTGGAAGTTGGAATTAATGCTGGAGCAGAAGCAATAATGCAAACAATTGCAAAAGCATCTGATATTCAAGATATTCATGGTGAAGCGGGCACAAATATTTGCGGAATGCTTGAAAAAGTTCGTCAAACTATGGCAACTTTAACGAAGAAAAGCCTTTCTGATATTACAATAAAAGATTTATTAGCCGTTGATACAAGCGTGCCTGTGAATGTTCGTGGTGGTTTAGCCAATGAATTTTCAATGGAAAATGCAGTAGGTATTGCTTCAATGGTTAAGTCAGACCGTTTGCAAATGCAAGCAATTTCTGACGATTTATATAAAGAATTAAATATTCCTGTTGAAATTGGTGGTATTGAAGCTGAAATGGCAATTTTAGGAGCTTTAACAACTCCTGGCACTTCAAGACCAATGGCTATTGTTGATATGGGTGCAGGTTCAACAGATGCATCACTTATTAATAACAATGGCGAAATTCGCTCAACCCATTTAGCGGGCGCAGGTAACATGGTAACCTTACTTATAAATTCAGAGCTAGGGCTTGCAGATATGAGCCTTGCTGAAGATATAAAAACAGGTTCACTTGCTAGAGTAGAGAGTGTTTACCATATACGCCACGAAGATGGGACAGTACAATTTTTTCAAGAGCCTCTAGATGCGAAATTATTTGCAAGAGTAATTGTAGTGAAACCAGATAAAACTTTTGTTCCAATTCCTACAAGTCACTCAATGGAAAAAATTCGTTTTGTTCGTCGTGAGGCAAAATCAAAAGTATTTATTACTAATGCGTTAAGAGCATTGGAAATAGTAAGTGTAACTGGTAATATAAGAGATATTCCTTATGTTGTTTTGGTGGGTGGCTCTTCATTAGACCAAGAAGTTCCTCAAATGGTTACTGACCATCTTTCAAAATATGCAATTGTTGCAGGGCGTGGTAATATTAGAGGAACAGAAGGCCCAAGAAATGCTGTGGCAACAGGATTATTACTTTCATTAGAAAGAGAGCAAAACAATGCACGTTAATCATCAAGTTCCCTCGATTATAGTATATATTGAGCAAAACACTTTCTTTGCGGCTGAAGTGGTTTACGGCATTGAAGAAGAAGGAATCCCTTATAAAGTTATATATGAAAATTTTGATAATGTGATTGATAAGGCTTATACTGCATCGCAAGAATCTTTGTTAGATGTGGGTATAGCCTATAATAAAAAAGGGCTAACCATTCACTATGAAAAGTTGCAGAAAGATGCACCAATGTTTTATAAAGAAGCGTTAGAGCCAAAAACTATTCGTGCTTTAGGCAGTAATGCTGCGCGTTTAGTAAAAGGTGTTCCCTTTATTGAGATAGGTTAATGGAGGATTTTGTGCAATATTCAGAAAAAGATTTAGTAGCAATTATCAAAAATGTTGTCGAACAACATCTCTATGAAATTGATCTTGATAAAGCTATAAAAATAGCGCAAGCCTGCGTTGAAAAGGCAAAAAGCATGAATATCAATGCGGCAATTTCAGTGTGTGATAAACATGGAAATGCTGTGCTATTTTATAGAATGCCAAATGCTTTTTTAGTTAGTTCAGAAGTGGCTTATAAAAAAGCTTATACAAGCGTTAGTTTAAATATGACAACAGTTGAAGCAAAAGAATTATTAGATAATAAAGCCTTTCATCTTGATACAAGCGTGACAAAACTTGTATTTTTTGGTGGTGGCATACCTATTAGAAATAATGGGCAACTGGTTGGCGGAATTGGCGTGAGTGGTGGTATGCCTGAGCAAGATATTGAAATTGCTGAATATGGTATCAATAACGCTGGATTATAAAAGAGAATAAAGGATCGATTATGGATGCTAAAGATATAGAACAAGTTGTCAAATCCGTTGTATCAGCTATTACTAGCCAGTCACATATAGCTAGCCCATCAACCATTGGTGTGTTTTCTCATATGTCTGATGCAATTGAACATGCTTATATTGCACAAAAAAGTTTTAAAGAAACTTCTTTAGAACAACGCAGACAGCTTATCAATTGTTTTCGTGAAAAATCTCGTGCTATTGTTAAAGAAATGGCAGAACGTGCTGTTGAAGAATCAAAAATGGGTAGAGTAGAAGATAAAATTTTGAAAAATCTTCTAGTTATCGATAAAACACCAGGCGTTGAAGATCTTTCTACAGGTGTTTTCACGGGTGATAATGGTTTAACACTTGTTGAGCTTTCGCCTTTTGGTGTTATTGGTTCTATAACACCTGTTACAAATCCAACTGAAACAATTTTGTGTAATGCTATTGGTATGTTGGCGGCAGGAAATACTGTTGTATTCAGCCCGCACCCATCAGCAATTAAAACTTCTGTTTGGTACATAGAATTGTTGAATAAGTGGGCAGTCGAACTTGGTTTTCCACCAAACATCATTGCTACTGTTGATAAAACTTCAATGGAAGCAGTTGATTGCTTGATGAGCCACCCAAAGGTGAGCATGCTTTGCATTACAGGTGGAACTCCAGCAGTATTGAAAGGCTTGAAAAGTGGCAAAAAAACAATAGGCGCAGGTGCGGGTAATCCTCCTGTAATTGTTGATGAAACTGCAGATATTGAAGCTGCTGCAAAACATATTTTTAATGGTGCTTCATTTGATAATAATATGCCTTGTATAGCTGAAAAAGTTATTCTTGCTGTTGATGAAATTGCTGATTATCTCATGTTTGCATTTGAAAAACAAAATATTTTCAAAGTAACAAAGCCTGAGCATCTTAGCTTATTAGAAAAAACTGTTATTACAAATGATGGTCATATCAATAAAGATTGCGTGGGTAAAAATGCATCATATATATTAGAAAAAGCAGGAATTCCTTGCGATTATGACCCACGTCTTATTGTTGCAGAAACTGATGAAGAACATATTTTTGCTGTTGAAGAGCTTATGATGCCACTTATACCTTTTGTAAGATGTAAAAATTTTGATGATGCTTTAGAAAAAGCTATATGTCTTGAAGGCGAGAGAAGACATACTGCAATGATGCATTCAAAAAATATTGATCGCCTTACAATAGCTGCCAAAGCATTGCAAACAACAATATTTGTAAAAAATGCTCCTTCTTATTCAGGTATTGGTTTTGAAGGAGAAGGATATACAACTTTCACAATTGCTGGCCCAACAGGTGAAGGTTTAGTTTCAGCAAAAGATTTTGCTAGGGTGCGTCGATGTGTTTTAAAAAATGGTTTTTCCATTAGATAATATACTAAAAAATGGATAATTATGAATAACAATTCAAAACAGCGTATTATTCAAGAATATGTTCCTGGAAAACAGGTTACTTTGGCGCATATCATCTCACGCCCTGATGCCTCAATGTTGCAAAAAGTAGGACTAGCTGATGGTGCAGGCAAAGCAACGGGTATTATGACAATTACTCCAAGTGAAGCTGTGATGATTGCTGCTGATACTGTTATTAAAACCTCTAATGTGCAAATTGGATTTTTAGATAGATTTAATGGTTCATTAGTTGTACTAGGCACTGTGGCTGATGTTGAAGAAGCTGTTTCAGAAGCAAATAGATTTCTTTGCGATATAATGGGCTTTAGCCCCGCAGAAATAACTCGTTCATAATTATGCGCTCGTTAGTATTAATAGGGCCACAAAGGGGGGGCAAGTCAACTCTTAGTAATATAATTAATGAGATTGACCAAGAACCACAAAAAACTCTTGTTCCTGAATATATTGGCGAAATTTTAGATACACCAGGAGAATACATAGAGCACAGAAACTATTTTAGCAGATTTCAAGTTATAACTTCTGAATATAAAATAATCGCTTTTGTGCTTCCGTGTAAGTTTGAAAATTTATATTTACCACCAAATTTTATGTCTATGTTTCCAAATCATAAACATATAGGCATTATAACAAAGGCGGATTTAGGAGATGAAGCAGATATACAAGCCTGTATAGATTTCTTAAAAGAAATTGGCATTACAGAATATTACCCTGTTTCAATTCATGATAAACAAAGCATAGTAACACTGCAGCATGCAATAGAAAAGCATGCAAATGTGTAAAATAGATTAAGAGAGGCTACCATGGAAGCATTTGGTTTTATAGAAACTTTTGGTTATGTTTGTTCCGTTGAAGCAGCAGATGCAGCACTTAAAGCTGCAAATGTGAAATTAGTAGGACGACAAAATGTCAAGGGCGGTATACTAACAATTATTGTGAAAGGTGATGTTGGCGCAGTGAAAGCTGCAGTTGATGCTGGAGTGGCTGCTTCTGGAAAAATTGGTAAGGTATTGGCTTCTCATGTAATTCCAAGAATGGATGGCAATATTGACTCTATTCTATTTAGTGAAGTGTATGCAGCACAAGCTAAGAAAGTAGAAGTGAAAACTATTGCTAAAGCGGATGTAAAAACAGTGGCTAAGTTAGACGTTAAAACAGTTGCTAAAGTGGAAGAAAAAGTAAAAACTGAACCACCAAAAGCTAAAGTTGGAGCAGAACAAGCAAGTTCTAATCAAGCACCAAAAGCTAACGCAAAAGCACCTGTAAAACCAATTCCAACAAAAGAAGTTAAAGTTCAAATAAAGCCTGAAGCTTCAAAACCTCAAGCGAAGGAAAGTCCAAAGCCTGAAGTTGCAAAAACTCAAGTAAAAGATGCTCCAAAGCCTGAAGCAAATAAACAACAGGTAAAAGAAGATCCAAAAGATAAAAAATAAATTGAATTTTACAACACAACAAAAATAAAAATTATCAAGTAAACGATAAATAGGAGTCTAAAATGGCAGAACAAACAGCATTGGGTTTAATCGAAACTAAAGGTTTTGTTGGCGCAATTGAAGCAGCAGATGCAATGGTTAAAGCAGCAAATGTAGCTTTAGTTGGTAAAGAAATGGTAGGCAGCGGCCTTGTTACTATTATGGTTCGTGGCGATGTTGGTGCTGTAAAAGCAGCAACTGATGCTGGTGCTGCTGCAGCAGCAAGAGTTAGCGAACTTGTTTCAGTGCATGTAATTCCGCGTCCTCATGGTGATGTTGAGAAAATTTTACCATAATTTGAAACTTTCAAAAAAATATTATACAATAAAAAACTAGTTATAATCACTTGATTTCTTAAGCATATTGCAAGATTGAAAGTTACAAAAAAATAAGAAAGTGTTGAGGGGGAAGACATGCCATTGATAACAGAAATTAAACTAAGAGAACAATTCAAAAATAATGAATTGTCAGATGTTTATTATATTTCTAAAGATGATAAATTTACTCCCTCAGCGCGTGATTTTCTCAGTAGTAAAAGAATACAAATTATTGTTGAAGAGAGTGTTTGCGCTCCAAGCTTGCAAGAAATTCAATTTTCTAAGCCACTTAATAAAGAAGATTGGGAAACTCCGAAAGAATATAAAAACTTTTATACAAATGAATTAATGAATTCAAAACCCGAATTTATGACGCATTTATTTGAAAATGTTCTCGTGGATAAAGATGATCCACGCATTATTCTTAGGGGACGTTTAGATACTTTACAAGGGCATATTATTGATATTCAAATTTTATTTTGCGAAAAAAATAGGCCTGATCTTGTAGCTTCACTTGATGATTTGCTTGCGTATTGTCGTCAAATTGTAAGGCATGAAGTTATCAATCAAGATTTTCCTAACATGAAAGTTTTAGGGATGAGCGAAGAAGAAATTCATGAAAAATCGCATAATCCTGAAAAGTATTTTAATTTAAAACAAATGGTTTTGGTTGATTATAAATTAGGTGTTGAAGTAGCAAAACTCAATATTTTAAGAGCCTATGCAAGAGAATGCGAACTTGTTGCTGTAAAAGCCTTAAAAGGGTCAAATGTAAGCATTATACAGGCACTGAATAGGCTTAGTTCATGTTTCCATCTTCTGATGTATCAAGAAATTGCAAAACGCTCATAGTGGATATAGCTTATAACTTTAGTTATAAAGAAATTAGAGAACTCACCTTATACGTATTTTTTTGAAAGCTTACTTTTTTAGTAAGCTTTTCATTTTTAATTCAAAAGAATTCTATAAATTTAGAGTTAGCCTTGACTAAGAATAAAGGTCGCTATAAATTATAATAAATGGAGGTTGATATGTCAGAAATTCAAAATAAAAATTGCCCGTGCCCAAATACTGCTTGTAGAGAACATGGCATCTGTTCAGAATGCATTGCAAAGCATAATTCAAAAGATAGTGTTGTTCATTGTGTTTTTCCAAATAACAATGGCGATAGAAGCCTAAAACATTTTTATGAAGTGCTAAAAGATCGCTTTGAAGCTTAGTTTTTTTTAATAGCTAAGATAATTTGTCTAAAAACAAAATCAAGCTTTTCTATTTTTCCTAAGCTAGGAAGAGTAGAAAAGCTTTTTTATTTAGAATATTTTGTTTCTTTTGAATAAAAATATAGCATATCATTCAATTCATTAGACACAAAAAAAGGGAAGCTTTTACACTTCCCTTATAATCATAAATCAGTCAAAGACTAACCTACTTTACCTACGCCTTTCAAGTTGTACATAGTTGTAGAACCTGATGACCAGTAAACGAGTTTTTCGTCTTTAACGAGTTCTGAAAGAACCGCTTTAACGTCACGTGAACTTTTTTCTGGGAAGAGTTCAAGGAAATCGTTGAAGTAGAATTTAGTTTTGTTTGTTTTTTCAGCGAAGTATTGTAATACTTTTGCTTTGTCGTCTTCAGTAACTGGTGAACGTTCAGCAGCTTCACCACCGTGACCGCCATAAATCTCAGCACCTGATTCAGAGAATTTGAACTGAGTTGTTTGACGCCATGTGTAGTAAGCAGGATCACGGAAGTCATCGATTACGCGTGGTGAGAATTCGATGCCAGTCATTTCGAAGAAACGTTCCCAACCGATACGTTCAGCCCAGTCACCAATTCTTTCATATTTATGAGCATCAGCAGCATAAACTTCAAGAATTGTACGGATTTGGCTTGTAAGGCTAGGCCAACGTGGTGTTTCGTTAGGAATGTAAGAAACAACAACTTTAGAGAATTTAGGACGGCTGATACGGTTAGAAACCTTACCAC
>CAYJIN010000024.1:0-25736 GCA_964370245.1 uncultured Desulfovibrionaceae bacterium | reverse complement strand
AAATATGTTGCTTACAATTTTACAAGTTTACTTAGGAGTGTTTATAAAATGTCTATCAAAAAATTATTGAAAACTATTGTTCCAGCGTTACTTTTAACTACTGCTACATTTGGTGCAACTACTATAGATGCTTTTGCAGCAAAAAATGATGAAGCAATTATTATTGCATGGTCACCAGGTGAATCAACAGAAGATTTTGCCCCAGCTCGTGAAGAGATTGGCAAATATATCACTAAAGCAACAGGCAGAGAAGTTGAACATAAACTCACCACCGACTATGTTATTGCTGTTGAAGGGCTTGCAACTGGTATTGTAGATATTGGCTGGCTTGGCGCACAACAATATATAGAAGCAAGTAAAAAATCAAATAAAGTAAAACCTCTTATGGTAAACACTGGCGCATCAGGCACTTTAGAAGATGCTATCTATTATTCACTATTTGTAACAAGAAGCGAAAATGCTAACCAATATAAAAAAGGCGATATGTATTCTATTGATAATTTAGAAGGTAAAACTATGTCTTTTGTAAGCAGCAGTTCAACTTCTGGTTTCAAAATTCCTGCTAAAGAAATCATTAAACAATTCTCACAAACAGATAAATGGAAAAATATTGATGAAGATGGCCTTATTGAAGGTGGCGATGATATGTTTTTTGAAGACGTAATTTTTGGTTCATCACACCAAGGTTCATTTGTAAACATTCTTTCAGAAAAAGCTGATATTGGTGCTGTGGGCGATTTTAGTATGGTAACTTATGCAGACACTATTTCAGGCGAACACAACAAAGCTGGTGAAGTGTATAAAGTAAAAGAAGGTGCATCAGCTCCTTTTGATAGATTTGGCGGTGTTGAACTTACAGTTATCAAAGCGCTTCCTGTTCTCAATTCACCATTTGCATACAATGCTGATAATATTTCCCCTGAAGAAGTAAAAGCAATTCAAGAAATTTTTGGTTCTGAAGAAGTGTCTAATAACGATCAAATCTTTATTACTGAAGAAAGCGGAAACATCGGTATGTTCTACAAAAGTGGTGACGATAAATTTGTGCCTGTTGAAGATGCTTGGTTCAACGCTTTGAGAGATTAATTTTTCATAAAACATAAACCTCAGCTCTTGGGAGTTGAGGTTTATTTTTACAACACCTCACAACATATCAATAAAAAGAGAAAGAAAAAGAGAAAGAATATGAAATTGCTTGAATTTCGTTATGTAAATAAGATTTACAATAATTCCACAAAGGCTTTGTCAGATATCAATTTTACACTTAACAAAGGCGAATTTGTTTCAATTATTGGTTCATCAGGCGCAGGAAAATCAACCATGCTTCGCTGCACAAATAGGCTTGTTGAAGCAACCTCAGGTGAAATTATCTTTGATGGTAAAGATGTAACCAAGCTCAATAAAAAAGAATTGAGAGAAACAAGAACACAAATGGGCATGATTTTTCAGCACTATAACTTAGTAAACAGGCTTTCAGTGTTAGAAAATGTTTTGCATGGCAAGCTTGGTGTGAAATCATTATTTGATGGCATTATTGGCAATTATACAGAAAATGAAAAAGAAGAAGCTTTTGAAATTCTTGATCTTATGGGGCTTGCAGATCAAGCCTATAAACGTTGCGATGAATTATCAGGCGGGCAAAAACAAAGGGTTGGCATAGCACGCTCTATCATGCAAAAGCCAAAACTTCTCATGTGTGATGAGCCAATTGCTTCGCTCGATCCAAACTCTGCTAAAGTTATTATGGATTTAATCAAAAAAATCAACGTTGAAATGGGCATCACTTGCCTTGTGAATCTTCATCAAGTTGATGTTGCCTTAAATTATTCAGAAAGAATTATTGGTGTTAGCCGTGGTCAAATTGCTTTTGATGGGCCAAGTTCTGAGCTTACACAAAAGAAAATCCATAAAATTTATGATTCTAAAAAAGGCGACTTGATTACTGATATAAAAGACAAAGCAGATAAATCAAATAAGGCGGCATAATGAAAGCGAGAGTAGAAAAATCGAACGATATTTTTAGAAAACGCAATATGCATTATACTTTATTCTTTGTTTTTGTGTTTTTTATTTATTACATATCTGCTTCGTTAACTGATTTTAAAATAGCTGATGGTTTAGCTTCATTTCCAAAGGCAATGGCATGGCTAGCTCAAAATCTTATCCCCGATGCAAAAGCTATCAACAGACTGCCTAAAATTTTAGAGGAATTATTTTTAACAATTCTTCTAAGCATTGCAGTAACAGTTGTTTCAGGAATTTTTGCCTTCACTTTTGCTTTATTTGGTTCAAACATAACAAAAGGGCGTAAGTTATTAAAAAAAGTTGTGCGTATGACAGCAGCATTTTTTAGAAACGTGCCAGATATTGTTTGGGCTATGCTTTTATTATTCTCATTCGGACAAAGCGAAATGACTGGTTTTATTGCTTTATCACTCACTACCTTCGGAATGCTTACCCGTTCATTTATTGAAACAATTGATGAAGCAAGCAGTGAAAGTGTCGAAGCTTTAGAAGCAACAGGCGCTTCTTTTGCACAAATTGTTTTTCAAGCAATTATTCCATCAACTATAGCAGGCATTATTACTTGGATTTTGTATATGGTTGAAACAAATATCCGTGCTTCAACAGTTATTGGTGTTCTCACAGCAACAGGCATAGGGCATTTATTCGATTTATATTATAAAAGAATGGATTATCCATCAGTAAGTTTAGTAACTATTGCTATCGTGGTTGTAGTTATCATTATTGAAGCAATTTCTAATAAAATAAGAAGGGTGATACTCTAATGAGCGCAATTTTAGATAATAAAGAATTGGTTTATGTGGAAGAAAATAATGAAATTTCTTATTCAAACAGAAAAATCAATCGTGATAAAAAAGGAAGAATTCTCACTTCTTCACAAAGTGCAAGCACGCTCACAATTCGCTATACTTTACTCACTTTATTTGCATTGACAATTTTAGCTTTTTTCACTTTTGACTATAAAAAACTCAATCTTCTTGAAGCTATTGTTGATACTTTTATCAATATTGGAACAGCTTTTTTTACTCCAAAACTTGTATACATGACTTTTTTTGAAGCACTTCATCAAATTGCAATCACTTTTGCAATGGCAATGTTATCGACAATTTTTGGTGCATTTATTTCATTTTTCTGCTCGCTTATGTGTGCAAGCAATATTGCAAATAAAAAATCAGCGCATTTGATTAAAAGTTTTTCATCTTTTATTCGTGCTGTGCCAACAATTTTATGGGTATTTATTTTTGCTGTTTCAGCTGGTTTAGGTTCAGTTGCCGCTGTTGTTGGGCTAACTTTTCATAGCGTGAGCTATTTGATTAAAGCCTATTCTGAATCAATTGAAGAAATTGATTTTGGCACTATTGAAGCTTTGCGTGCAAGCGGCGCTTCTTACTGGCAAATTGTGTTTCAAGCCATTGTTCCATCATGCATAACTTCAATGATTGCTTGGACATTTATGCGCTTTGAAATCAATTTTGCTAATGCTGTTGCTATGGGTGCAGCAGCAGGCGCTGGCGGAATTGGCTATAACCTTTATATGACAGGAAATTTCTATTTCAACTTGCAAGAAACAGGCTGCATTACTCTTCTTATTGTAGCAACAATTATTCTTTTAGAAATGATATCAACGCATCTCAAAGAGCGTGTAAGATAGGAGCTTATAAACAAATGAAAAAACAAAAAATGTTCAGCATTATGGCAGCAACAGAAGCTGAAATAATTCATAAGATGGCGCAAACAATTTCATCAAAATATGATGTTACAATTATCAAAAAGCCATCAAAAACCCTCACAATGATAAAAATGCGCGAGCCTGTAAAGAAAAGCCTTTATTATTTAGGTGAAGTAATGGTTACAGAAACTATAGTTGAAATAAATTCCATAAAAGGAATGGCAGTAACCATGGGTGATGATTTTGATAAAGTTTTATCCATGGCCATTATAGATAGCGGATTTAATAATAATTTCCCTGAAATGAAAGAAATAGAAGCAAGTCTTGAGAGCATACATAAACAACAAATGAATCGCAAAGAAAAAGAAAATGCTCTTCACTTGAAAACAATGGTAAACTTCAATTCGATGACTGTGGAGGATATGTAATGAAACTTATACACGAATTTGACGAAGTTCATGACAGCCAGCAAATGTTTAGAAAGATACTAAAAGCTATGTCAAACCCGCTTGTAAAAGTTGATATTTCAAAAGAAGTTGATAAAATTTCAGGCAACTACCCTACTCAACTTTCAGTTGCTCTTACATTGGTTGATAATGAAACAACTTTCTGCACATTCGCTAATAAAGAATTAGATGAAGACATTCTATCATTCACCCTCTCAAAAAAAGTTTCTTGCAATATAGCTGATTTTATTTTTGCAAACTCAGAAGAAGAACTTCTTCAAGCTGTAGAAACAGCAAAATGCGGCACTTTATTGAATCCACATAAATCTGCAACAATTGTGGTAAAAATTCCAACTGAAAAAGATTGTAGCCTTACTATGTATGGTGCAGGAATAAAAGATACAATTTCATTAGAAACAAATTCTTATGTAAAAAAAGCAATAGAAAAACGTGATGAAATGTATTTTGAATATCCTACAGGTTTAGATTTTATTTTTATCAATGATAATAAAGAATTATTTGCAATTCCACGACTTACAAGATTAGTAAGCTCACAAGCAAGTAAGGAGAATAAATAAATGGCATACGTAGCAGTTTCAGGCGGTAAAGAAGCCATTGAAGAAAGCATTAAACTTCTTGATTTTTATAGAAGTGGTTCAGAAAAAGATCTTGAATTAGAAGCAATTGAGGGTAACCTTAAATTGCTTGTTGATAAAGTAATGAGCGAAGCGGGCTTATATTCTCCTCGCTATGCTGCTCTTGCACTCAAGCAAAGCGAAGGCTCACTTGATGAAGCAGTATTTTTACTAAGAGCCTATCGTTCAACCCTCACAAGAAATTACTATACAAATGTAGTAAATACCGATGATATGCGAATTATCAGAAGAATTTCCGCTGCATTTAAAGATATTGCTGGCGGTCAAATTCTAGGTGCAACTTACGACTATACTCATCGCTTGATTAATTTTGATATAGCAGATGAAAACACAAAAGAACTTCATAATAAAATGGAAAAACTTGTAAGTGAAGCGCAAAATGAAGAAATCTATCCGCTTGGACGTGTTTCAGATTTTCTAAGAGAAGAAGGCCTTATAAAAACTTATGAAGATAATAATGAAGAACCTTACGATATCACAGAAAACATGCTAGAATTTCCAGCACCAAGAAGTGCAAGATTGCAAACTCTTACACGAGCAGATTCTGGCTATATTTCAGGTTTAGCCTATTCATCACAACGTGGTTTTGGTTATGTGCACCCAACTGTTGGCGAACTTAGAAGTGGATATGTTGATTTAACAGTTCCTTATCTTTTTAGTGAATACTGTGTGGGCGAAGACGATGCTATTCATATAGGCGAAATTCTTATCACAGAAGTGGAATGTTTCAACGTTGAAGAAGGCAAAGATGCGCTTGAAATTGAAGTGGGTTATGGCGCAATTTTTGGAAGAAATGAGAATAAAGCTATCTCAATGGCTATACTCGATAATATTCTCGAACAAAAAAGCACAGTTCCAACGCAAGATGAAGAATTTGTTCTTATGCATGGCGATATTTTAGAAATGAATGGCATGGTGTCTCACTTAAAATTACCGCACTATGTTACATTCCAATCTATTTTAGATTCTGTTCGCCAAGTAAGAAAAGGCAAAAATGAAAGCCTAAAAGAAGGTAAATAAATGAATACAAACTATAACTTTGCCTTTTTAGATGAAGGCTCAAAAAAAGAAATACGTCGTTCCACACTAAAAGCAGTTGCAATTCCAGGTTATCAAGTGCCTTTTGGATCAAGAGAATTACCAATCGGCAGAGGTTGGGGAACGGGCGGCATTCAGCTCACACTCTCGCTTATTGGTAAAGATGACGTTCTAAAAGTTATTGATCAAGGCAGTGATGAAAGCGTAAACGCTGTAAATATCAAGAAATTTGTTGGCGAATGTACTGACGTTGCTACTACAACAAAAACAAGAGAAGCAACACTTATTCAAACACGCCATAGAATTCCTGAAATTCCAATGTCTAACGATCAAATTCTTATTTTCCAAGTGCCAATTCCTGAACCATTACGCTATATTGAACCAAAAGAAGAAGTAACTAAAAAAATGCATGCAGAAAGCGATTATGCTCCAATTTGGTTACAGCTTTATGAAAGTTTAATAAAATACAATAAGATAACAATTTCATCTGATTATCCTTGTATGGTTGAAGATAGATACATGATTGACCCAAGCCCAATTCCAAAATATGACAATGATAAACTTCATGATTCTGAATGTTTGTATTTATTCGGTGCAGGGCGTGAAAAGAAAATCTATGCAATTCCACCGCACACAAAAGTTATTTCATTAGCTTTTGATGATGTACCTTTTGAAAAAGAAAATTTTGATGGTAAGAAATGTCATATTTGTGGAAGTACAAACAGCTACTTAGATGAATTTTTTGATTCAACTTCTGGCACACGCTTCTATCAATGTTCAGACACATCTTATTGTGAGGAAAATAAAAATGCTTCTAGATAATAATCCTGTAATTTCAGTTCAAGATTTAGTTGTAAGATACGGGGAAAGTTGCCCAAAATGCCAAGAAAATCTTGAAAAAAATAGATGTAAAATTTGCGGCACTGTATGGGCGTGTAATAATCTTTCTTTTGATGTGTATCCTGGTGAAATATTAGGTATAGTTGGCGAATCTGGTTCAGGAAAATCAACTCTTATGAAAAGCCTTTATTTTGATTTGGAAACAACCGAAGGCAACGCCTACCTCAAAGCATATCAAGAAGGCAAAAAAAATATTTGGGAAGTAAGTTCAAGTCAAAAAAGATGGATAAGAAATACTATTATGGGTATGGTTTATCAAAATCCTTTGCTTGGGCTTAGAATGGATTATTCCGCTGCTTCTAATATTGCAGAAAAAATTATTTCTGCTGGTTCTAGAAATGCTGGGCAAATGACTGAAAGAGCAAAAGAACTTCTTTCTGCTGTTGAAATTCTTACCTCACGTATGGGTGAAGCACCAAAGAATTTTTCAGGCGGCATGCAACAAAGAATACAAATATCTAAGGCGCTTGCAAATAACCCTGAAATTTTACTTCTTGATGAAGTTACTACAGGGCTTGACTTATCCGTTCAAGCACGTGTTCTTGATCTTATTCGTAAAATTAAAGCAAAATATGGCATATCTATCTTACTGGTATCACACGATTTATCCGTTATCAGAATGCTTGCAGACAGAACAATTGTTATGCTTGATGGAAAAATAATCGAAAGCGGTTTGACAGATCAAATCCTTGAAGATCCTCAACACGCGTACACTCAACAATTAGTACAATCATTGCTATAGGATATATAAATGAAAGCTATTAAAAACGGTCTTATTGTAACCGAAAATGAAATAATAAAAGATAAAATTCTCCTTATAGAAGGTGACACAATTATTGATATTGTTGATTCTATTAATGAAGATGAATTTGAAAGAGTAATTGATGCACACGGCAGATATGTAATGCCTGGAATAATTGATATTCATAGTGATAAAATTGAACAATTTATTCAACCACGTGCAACAGCAATTATGGATTTTGAGTTTAGCCTAAAAGAATGCGAAAGAGAACTGCTTTTACAAGGCATAACAACTATGTATCATTCACTTTCTTTGCTTGCTGACGATTTATTTGGCTCTGCTGAAGTGCGCAAAAAAGAGAATGTGCTCAAACTCTCTCAGCTTATTAATGATATACATGAAAAACAACACCTTATACATCATAGACTACACTTACGCTTAGAACTTGATAATCTAAATGGTTATGACATTCTAAAAGAAAGCATTGAAAAAGATGCTGTTCATCTAATTTCATTTATGGATCATAGTCCTGGTCAAGGGCAGTATAGAAATATTGAAATCTATAAGAAAACAGTTGAATCTTACAAAAGCAAAGAAGTTCAAGAGCTTGGTGCTGATAAAATTGTAGAAAGCCAAATGAATAAAAAAATGCTTAGCTTAGAGCAATTAAAAGAAATTTCTCAATTAGCGCATGAAAAAAACATCGCAATTGCTTCGCATGATGATGATACAATAGAAAAACTTGCAATCAACGAAGAACTTCAAGTAGATATTTCAGAATTTCCAATCACTATAGAAGTAGCAAAAGAAGCAAAAAAGAAAGGTTTTGCAACTTTAGCGGGAGCACCAAACATACTTTTAGGTGGTTCACATTCTGGAAATCTTAGTGCTGAACAAGCTATTTTAGAAGATAGCATTGATATTCTTTGCTCAGACTACTACCCTGCCGCGCTTTTATCTTCTGTATTTATAATGCACCAAAAACACAATATTCCACTTTCTGAAATGGTGAATAAAGTTACTTTGAACCCTGCTAAAGCTGTAAAAATTGATAATGATTACGGTTCTATAGCAAAAGGAAAGAAGGCGGATATTATTATTGTGGAATTACTTGATAACTATCCTGTAGTTACTCATTCACTAGTTGATGGGATTATTGCTTCGAGAGTTGAATACAGAAAATAAAAAGGAAATAATTATGGAAATTTTACGTATAGAAAACCTTACAAAATCATTTTATTTGCATCACGTTCAAAGTGAAATCAGCTCTTGTTCAAATATCAACTTTTCGATTAACGAAGGTGAATTTATTGGTATTGTTGGGCGTTCAGGCGCAGGAAAATCAACAATTATGAAGTGTATCAACCGCTCTTATCTTCCAATGCAAGGCGATATTTATTATAATAGCTCAGCCTTTGGCTTGATAAATCTTGCAAAAGCTGACGAGCGTGAAATCCTACATCTCAGAAAAACTGAAATCGGTTATGTGTCGCAGTTTTTAAACTGTATGCCACGCACAACTGCTAAAGAACATGTAATGAATGCTCTTCTTGAAATGGGTGAAGATGAAACATCGGCCGATATAAAAGCGCAAGAAATGTTATCTTTCTTTAATCTGTCAGAATCTTTATGGAATTTATATCCTAACACCTTTTCTGGTGGTGAAAAACTACGCTTAAATTTAGCATACACCATGATTAAAAAACCACGCCTTATGCTTTTAGATGAACCAACAGCCTCGCTTGACAACAAAACAAAAGTTTTAGTAAAAGAAATGCTTCAAAAACTCAAAACAAAAGACAGAGCAATGCTTGGCATTTTCCACGATTTAGAATTTATGGAAGATGTTTGTGACAGAGTTTTCAATATTTCAGAAGGCGGTTTTACATGTTAGCAGATTTACATCTTCATTCAAATATATCAGATGGCACTGATTCAATTGAAGAAATTATTCAAAAATCAATCGCCAAAAAACTTGATGTGATTGCTATAACAGATCACGATACTTTAGCGCACGCAAATAAGATTCCTCAAACAAATGCTATAAAAGTATTAGCTGGAATTGAAATTTCTGCTATTGATCCAAGAAATATGAAAAAAGCTCATATATTAGGGTATAACATCAAAGATATTGATATGGTTGAAGAAGCTGTTTCACCAATTTTACAAGCTCGCCACGCATTAGGCTTGAAACAGATTGAAATACTTCAAGAAAATGGCTATGCTATTGATATTGACAAGCTCAATAAAGCAGATGGTAAATATATCTATAAGCAGAATATTCTTGATTATCTTCTTGAAACAAAACAAATTGCTGAACTTTTTGGTGATTTTTATAAAAGAACCTTCAAAAATAATGGAATCTGCGCTATGGAGATTGACTATATTGATGTTCGTGAAGCTGTAAAAATCATAACAAAAGCAGGCGGAAAAGCAGTTTTAGCACATGCAGGGCAACAGCAGAATTTTTATCTTATTGATGAACTTGTTCCTCTTGGTTTGGCTGGTTTAGAATATAATCATGTGCATAATAATGAAAAAGATAAAGTAATTTTAGCAGATTATGCAGAAAAACATGCTCTTTTCCTCACAGGCGGAAGTGATTATCACGGCGAAAACAACACAGAACCTCTTGATATTGCAGATTATCTTTCCCCAGAAAGTGGAATAAAAGCTTTAATAAATTAAGCATATTCCATATATTTTATTATAAAAAATCCAATAGGCTTTGATGGAGTTTATGCAAATTAAACTGCTGAAAAGTCTTTATTTTTTATATAATTATCAAATGAGTTATTATTTGCTTCTTTTCTTTTACACTTAAAAATATAGTCAAACTACTTTAGATTTTCTTCCTAAGTATTATTTTTCTTAGTTATTGCAATAATTTCTTTTCTACAGTAAGAATATACTAAGTATAAAAAACTGAGTCAGTATGTTTTTTATACAAAATTTTAGGAGTATATTTATGAAAGGAATACAAAAAGTAGCAAATTTATTTGCTGAACAAGATGCTGTAAAAATTTTAAGCACAATTTCTGCAGAGGGCACATTACACTCTATCCGCGCTGGTAGCATAACTGCTATTGATCAAGACACAATTGCAATTGCAGAAATTTTTATGAATGTAAGCGCTAAAAACCTTGCAGATACAAACAAAGCTGCTATTTTAATTGGTAAAGATTATGCATCATATCTTTTGAATGTTTCCACACAAAAACGCCATACTGATGGGCCTTTGTATGATGGCTTCAAAGAAAAACTTGCTGCTATGAAATTAACTCCAAAAGCAGTGTGGACTTTCACTATTGATGCTATTTATGATCAAAGCGCAGCGCCAACAGCTGGTGAAAAACTTTTCTAGTTTTATCAATTATTTATTGCAATTTTAAATACTTATTCTTTATTTAAAGTTGCAATAAATTTGAACAAGTATATTTGAAAGAAAATAGCTTTTATTTAAGAAGCAAAAGAGAATCTTTATACGATTTCTGCACCTTATCTTTTATTATTATGTCCTTTGAAACTTCGCCAAAAAGTAATGCAGAAGACGGATTACAAGCATTTTTATTTCTTAAAGCTGATGTAAAACTATGGGTTGCATAGCAATATTTACAGTCGTGCACGCATGAATTATACATCCCAATATCAACACTATCAACGCAACCGCAGCCAAATCTTTGCCCTTTTTGTTTGGGAATATTGAAATTATAGCCTGTAATTCTTGATAAAAGTTTATCATCAATGCATTTTGAAGAATTTATACCATAAGATGATAAATCATATTTTTCACAGCAAGCGGCAATCTCTAATCCGTATGATTGTGCAATTTCTTTAAAAGCAAGAGAGAGAATTTCAATTTCATTTTCTTTCAATTCATACAGGCCATATTTATTCCAATTAGTTGAAATTTTGTGATAAAAATCAATAAATGAAATAACAACCTTTTCTGTACTATTACAGAGCTTTTTCGCCAACACTTCAAAATATTTTATATGATAGTCAATCGTATATTTGTCATTCAATAAAATAGGGTCGTAACGCCAAATAACTCGCTCTTTACCAATTATATCAGCAAGTTTTATTACTGATTCTATAACTTTACTTTTCTTTGGAACATTGCGCTCTATATCGTCAGCGTATGAAGTAAGAGTTATATGAAACCAATAAGAATAATTAGATAATTTTTCTAAATTCTCAAGCATTAGTTGAGGGTTTTTCGTCCAAAAAACAATGGCATCGACGACATCAGTATTAATAAGCACTTTTTGAATAAGCTTTGGGTTCATCGGGTTTTGAACATAACAAAAGCCCTCTTCTAAGCGAGTAAAAAACCACTTTGAGTAAAAGGCTGGTATGTCTGTTCTTCTGCTAACGCTCAATATCATAAAGCTTGTCTCGATTTCATATTTTATGTAGATTATTTTATTTAATCTGCCCATGTCAAGCTTCATTATAAGAAAAAAAAGCGCAAAATTCTTTACTTGACTAATGAGATTTTCCTCTTTACTAGATAAAGCACTTCATTTTAGGAATTAAACTATGTTTTCAAAACTTTCTTCTTCTCTACTCTTGACTGCCTTGCTAGGCTTTAGCCTTTACCCACAACTTGCTTATTCTTCACATTTTGCACAACTTATTGCTGAGGGAAATATTGAACTTATTGAATTTGCCCTTGAAAATAAATCGGGCATTGAAGATATAAATGAGCAAGACGATTATGGCTCAACCTATCTTATCTTTGCAAGCCAGTTAGGGAATTTTGATGTTATCAAAACTTTGATAGAACACGGCGCTGATGTAAACATAGTCAATGGTTATAAAAATACTGCTCTTATGCATGCTGTTGAAAAAAATAACGCTGATATTGTTCAACTTTTACTTGAAAACAAGGCAGATATGGAAGTAAAAAACCGTAATGGTTACACTGCTCTTATGATTGCTATTGAAAAAAGCAGTTATGAATCAGCACAACTTTTACTGCAAAATAAAGCTGATATGACAGCAAGTGATCATTCAGATTTCACTCCTCTTATGTTAACTGCATTTCATAATACTCCTGAAATAGCAAAACTTTTGCTTGACTTTGGGGCAGATCCACGCTCAGAAAATGAACATGGAAAAAGTGCTTTTGATATAGCAATAATGTCAAGCTCACAAGTTCTTAAAGTCATAAAGGAATATGAAAACAAATAAATTCCTATAAGTAACAGATTAAATTTATAAATTTTATTATCAAATCTTAGTGTATTTAAATTGCTATACAGCATAAGCAAAAAGCCTTTTAGTCAGATAACCATCCTGAATAAAAGGCTTTATTTATTATTTCAAATTATACTCTTACGATTTAGGCATACATATAAACTTTCCTTGATTTATTGATAAAGTATAGTGAGGCAACAAAAGCACAGGCTTCAGCAATAGGAACAGCAAGCCAAACGCCATTTACTCCAATAAGTTTTGGCAATGTAAGCAAGGCAATAAAGATAAAAAAGAAAGTGCGTAAAAATGAAATAAAAGCAGAAATTTTCCCGTTTGAATAAGCGGTGAACATTCCTGACGCAAACACGTTGAAGCCGGAAAACAGAAAAGCAAATGAGAAAATAAGCAAACCATTTGTAGCAAGTTCAAAAGTTTCAGTACCTTGTTCAGCAAAGGTTGCCACAATTTTATCGCCAATAAGAAGAGCAAAAATAAACATAAAAGCAGAAACAACAAGCACAAATCTTCTATTCAAAGTAAACAATTGTTTTAATTTCATTGCATTTTTTTCACCATAGTTGAAGCTAATCACAGGTGCAATACCCATCGTATAACCAATAAACAATGAATTAATAAGCATTTGTGCATACAAAATCACTGCTATTGCTGAAACGCCAGCATTCCCCACTAATTTTAGCATAGTAATATTGAATAAATAAGTAATGAGAGAACTTGCAAGCATGGCAACCATTTCTGATGAGCCATTTCCAAATGCTTTTAAGATTGCACGCAAATCAAAGCTAAACCTCGTAAAATGCAAGCTTTTTGACTTTGTATTCGTAGAAAAGAAAACAATACCAATCAAACAAGGCACAAGAAAGCCTAAACCAGTTGCAAGGCCAATGCCTGTCATTCCCATCCCCATTTCAATAAATACATAGTCAAGTACAATATTAGTTATGCCACCCGATAACACTGTAATAAATGAAAGTTGCGGCTTACCTGATGCAATCATGGCATTTTCAACAATAATTTGCACAATTGCAAAAGGCGCAAAAATTGCTATTAGGAAAAGATAATCGCTAGCATATTCAAAAGTTTCTTCATTTGCCCCAAGAAAATAAAGAATTTTTGATAAGTTTGTAAGCGTTATAAATGTTATAAAAAGGCCAATAATAAAACCAGTTATAATAAAAAGAGTAACTTTTTCTTTTGCTTCTTGTTCTTTGCCTTCACCAAGCAAGGTTGCGCAAACAGCATTTCCACCAGTGCCAAGCATTGTTCCTATAGCGAAAAAAATCGTTATTGCAGGAAAAGCAATATTCAAACCCGAAAGCGCTATCACACCTATAAAGTTTGAAACAAAAAAACCATCAACCATTACATAAATCCCCATAAAAACCATGGCTGCTATTGATGGTAAAGTAAATTTTAATATTGATTTTAAATCTATATTTTCAATCATAATTCTCTTCATTCCTTTTTTTAGAAGAATTTTTTTCTGCCTTGATAAAAGCCTTTTCAAAAGCTCTTCTTTGATATAGACTATAGTAAAGTCTCATACCGTATGAGAGTCAAGATTTTTTTGAGGTTCTTATGAAAAAATATTTATCTATTGGCGAAGTATCTAAAATAAAAGAAGTTAGTCATACATCTTTAAGATATTATGATGAAATTGGCGTATTAATTCCTGCATATACTAACCCTGATAATGGATATAGATATTATGCAAAAGGGCAAATGATTATTCTTGATTTTATTATTTTAGCAGTTGAGCTTGGTATGCCCCTCAAAGAATTAGAAAAGTATATAAAAGATGATGCTATAGACATTGAAAATTTCACTTATAAAGCAAAAGAAATTATCAACTCTTCTATAAACAAACTTCAAAGAAATTTATATTTTTTTGAAAGCACTGCAAAGCATATAAAAGAAAATGAAAAGAATTTAGAAAAAAATAAAGAATATATACGTGAATTTAATACAAGATATTTTCTTACACTTCCCTCAAATCATAGTTTGAATGTTGAAGAGTTTGATCTTTCAGCCTATTGGAAGCAAATGACTGAACTATATCTTATAATAAAAGAACATGAAATTTTTGCTGATGTTGATCAAGGTTTATATTTTTACAAAGAAAACAATACCTTAAAAAGTATGGCTTATGTTGATATAAAAAAATGTAATAAAAAGAAAATAGGTAAAGCAAGTGTTATTCAAGTTCCAAAAGGTGAATTTCTTTGCGCCTATTATCCTGATTTCAATTTAGATTCAACCTATACAAAATTTGCAGAGCATGAATTTTTTGAAAAAAACAATATTCTTATCATATCAGATGTGCTTGAAAAAATGTTGAAAAAAAATACAAGCCCCTTTGAGCTTCAAGTTTTTATGGGCTAAGGTAAGACTTCATTTAATTATAAAATTCAAGCAAGTAAACTTAGCAGATAAACAGTCTCAAAAGGGCTTTTCTTTCTTTTACAACCATCTTAAATACACATAAGCACATTTCACTAGTTCACCCAGCCATTTGCTCTATTTGCAATACGTTCCATAATTCTAATTGATTCAACAAATACATATTCTAATTGCACATCAATATGATTTTCAGCAGAATTATCATGCAATTCAGGCAATAATAGAGCTTTATACGAATCTTTTTTAACTTTGCGCGAGATAGTATACACATCATTTTTAATTGATTTTATTTTCTTTTTATCAGTATCTTCACTCATTTCTCCGCTAAGTAAGAAATAACTCAATTTATATGCTTGATGTGCATCGGTGAAAATTTGAAAAAAGGCTTTATTGAGATTTTCAGAAAACTCGCCTTTGTTTGCTAGTTTTTTATTATGGAAAAGAATAAGTTGACTTGTTTTATCGCCTATCCTCTCTAAATCACTTGCAAAAGAAAGATGTTTGTAAATGTTTTTCTTCATTTTATCAGGTAAATCAATTTGCATAAGCTTGGAGGCATATTCATTAATATCTTCATAAAGAATATCTAGTTCTTTTTCGCTGGCTTTCATATAATCGAGCAATTCTTTATTATTATTAAATAAAATTTCTTCTAATGCATTCAACTGCTTAAGAGTGATTTTTGCCATGTGATTACACTCGTTTTTAAGTGTTTCCACAGCATCAATAGGCGAGGTTTGAATAAGCTGCAAATCTAAATTGCTTATTTTCACTTTCTCTACTTGCTTTTCGTCAGGTAAAATAAAGCGAATCAATTTTGTAAATGGCTTTACAAATGGCAGAAAAATCAAAGTATTAATAATATTTAGAATGGTGTGCGCATTTGCAACTTGATGTGGAATACTGCTCGTTGTCATTTCAACAAAGGGAATATACAGTGGAATGAGCGGATAAAAAATGACAACAGCAACGAGATTGAACAAAACATGAGCCGCGCTTGTTTGCTGGGCAGCGCGTGAAGTTCCTAATGCCGCGATAATAGCCGTTATTGTTGTGCCCACATTTACCCCAAGCACAATGGAGATTGCAGCCTCTAAAGAAAGCAGATTTTGCGCCGCCAAAGCAATAGTTATCCCCATTGTTGCAGAGCTTGATTGCACTAAAAGCGTAAGCCCCGCCCCTGCTAATAAACCTAAAAGATGATTATCGGCAAACATAAGGAAGATATCTTTTCTATCCCTCAGAAAATACATTGCATTTTCCATTGTTTGCATACCAATAAATAAAAGCCCAAAAGCTAAAATTCCAATACCTAAATCTTTCTTTGCTTGAGATTTTGTAACTAGATTGAGCAAAATGCCCACTATAATAAATACATAGGCAAAATCTTTCACTTTAAAAGCAACAATTTGTCCTGTTACAGTTGTACCGATGTTTGCACCCATCACAATGCCAACGGCTTGCTTGAGCGTCATCAAACCTGCATCAACAAAGCTAATTGTCATTACTGTTGTTGCTGAACTTGATTGTAAAAGAACCGTTGCTAAACCACCAACTAAAACACCAAGAAGCGGAGTTCTGGTAACTCTTGCAATAATTGCACGCAAATTATTATCTGCAAACGACTGTAAAGATTCACTTAACAACTTGATTGCAAATAGAAATATACCTACTCCTCCTAGAAGCTGTAATGCCGTTTGTAAAGACATATATTCTCCAGAATAGTTTAAGGTTTTACTCAGTATTATCACATATAGTTAGAAAATACAATAAAATAAATAAAAAGCTAATTATTCATTTAGCTAAAAGACTTCTTGAAATTTTTCACAAGCTATGCTAAAAGAATAGAATGCAGAATCTCATTCAGGGGAAAAATATTATGCAAATATCAAACATACTAAAACTTGCAAAAGTGCCCGAACATTCAGTGAATTTCATGCAAGCTGTTTCAGGCGGAACTCATTTTGTTCAAGATGATTATTTGTGTTTTTCTTCTGATAATTGGCTCACAATTATCGGCTATCCGCTTGAGGGCAAATATAGCCATGAAAATTATTTAAAAGCTAAAAATTCTGCTGTTGAACACACAAAAGCAACTACAGTCTATACAGTTTCGCCAAATCTCCCCCTTTCTTTATCAGAAACAATTGAAGAAAAAGACGATTTTTATACGCTTTCAGTTGATGCTGAAATTCCAAAAAAGCTCATCAATCCCATAAAAAAAGCAAAAGAAAATTTACGCATTGAACTTGCGCAAACTTTTACAAATCAGCACCGTCGCCTTTGGACTGAATTTATGGCTCGCACGCCACTTAAAGAAAAAGTGCGCCGTCTTTTTGCAAGCACAGAATATTTACTGAGCCAAAACATTGAAGGAATACAACTTCTTAATGCTTGGCAAAAAGACGAAAATGGTCAAGAACGTCTTGTTGCTGCTCTCTTGCTTGATTTTGCCCCTGAAAAATTTTGTGCATATATTTTAGGCGCACATTCAAAATCTTTCTATGCACCGCACGCGCATGATTTGCTTTTTGCAGAAATGATTCAAATTTCAAAAGAAAAAAACAAAGAATATATTCATCTTGGCCTTGGTGTAAATGAGGGGATTACTCGCTTCAAGCTCAAATGGGGTGGCGTAAAAGCTCTTCCTTTTGTGATGGCTTCTTGGAAAGAAGAAGAAAGTGATGATAGCCTAAAATATCATGTGCAAACAATTATTAAAGCACTTGCCGAAAATAAAAATGGCACAAATATTCTTGATTTTGTTGGGCGCTCAAAATGGGAAATTTGGGCAAATTTACCCGAACAACGCCCCTACACCATGATTTGGGAAGTGAGCAAAAACGGCAAAACTTCTTGGATTGGTGGAACAGCGCATTTTTTCTGCTATTCATTTGAACACTCTTTTTCAAAACTTTTTGATAAGGTGGATACTGTTCTTTTTGAAGGGCCTCTTGATAGTGAAAGCCTCAAGCTTGTGGAGGCAAATGGCCGAGAGCTTACGGAAGAACATCAACCACTCTTTAATAGATTTAATGATGAAGAAATTCAAAAACTTAAACGCATGGTGCGTGGGCCCGAAGGTTTTTGGGCAAAGCTTCTCAATCGAGAAGCTGAACGCAAACTTGATGTTGAGTGGTATCTCAAAAATACTCGTCCATGGACGGCTCTTTTCACGCTTTGGACTTCTTATCTTGAACGAAATGGTTGGAATCAATCCGTTGATCTTGAAGCTTGGTATTTAGCGCATGAAATGGGAAAAACTGTTGTTGCAATGGAAAGTTTAGAAGAGCAACTCGCCTCTTTAAATTCTGTTCCGCCAGATAGAGTTGTGCGTTATTTTCAAAATTGTGATCAGTGGCCACAAATGATAAAAAAGAATGTGAAAACCTATCTCAAAGGCGATTTACTTGGATTAACAGGCACAAGCGCTGAATTTCCAACACGCACGGAAAGAATTATTAGTAATCGTGACGAGCGTTTTCGCCAAAGAATGCGTCCTTTTATGGAAGCAGGACGTTGTATGGTTTTTGTGGGCACAGCACACATGCTCAACTTGCGCTATATGCTTGAAGAAGATGGTTTTACCGTCAAGAAAATTCCTTCTATATAGCTTTCAAAATTTGTGTAGAGAATCAATAAATAGTCAAAAGGAAAAGGAAAAGTATGAATAATTCGCAAGCTCTTTCATATATCAATGCGCAAGCGCTCACGCCTGATCAGCTTTTATGTTATGTGTCAGCAGTTTCTGGTTTACAAAGCGAACTTGTGGGCGATTATCTTATTCATACGCAAAACAATAATGCTATTCTTATTGGATATAATTTACAGAATGCAAATAATACTGATGCATTAGAATCTGTTATTGAGCAGATTATGCAAAGGCATACTATTCAAAATATTACCGTTCTTGCGCCTGTTCGCCCTAAAAATGCGCCTAATTCAGCAATTTCAACTGAAGAAGATGCTTATTGGTTTTTGCCCCTGCCACTCACAACAATCAAAAGTAAAGTACGTAATATGCTAGCTCGGGCGAAAGATAAAGTAATAATCACACAAAAAAGTGGGCAAGGCGCGTGGACTGGTGCGCACCATGCACTTATGCTACAGCACATAAAAAATAAATCAATGAATGCAGCACATTCTCAAATTTTGCAAAGTCTTGAAAGATATCTCCTTACAAATCCACAAGCTATGCTTTTTTCTGCATATGAAAAAGAAAGTGAACAACTTCTTGCTTGCACAATTGCAGATTTTTCTTCTTTTAGCACAGCATTTTATATGTTTGCTTTTCGTGAGGAAGATGCTGAACAAAAAGTGCCTGGCGTTGCTGATACAGTTTTATTTGCATTATTAGAAGAAGCAAATAATCGTGGATATAGCCAATGCAATCTCGGTTTAGGAATTAATGATGGCATTCGTTTTTTCAAGAAAAAATGGGGCGCAAAGCCAAGTCTTCCATTTATTCAAACAAGTTGGACTAAAAAAGAAGATTATGAAGAAAAACAAGAAGCAAAAGGCATAAAAAAATCGTGGCTTGCACGATTGCTTGACTAGAGATTAGAGCTACAAATAACTATTTTATATATCTTCATAAAAAAATAAAAATCGGAAAAAAGATGAATACAAATAATGAACATTTCCCAATTGATGAAAATTATGCAAATCCATTCAAGCACCCTGCTCTTCGTGAAGCTTCTGTGTTTGCTCTAATTAAAGATTTATTCCAACAAAAACAACGCCCTTTCGACTGTTTACAAGTGGAAGTAACTTCTTTTTGCAGTGCAAAATGCACCTATTGCCCACACACAACAAAGATTGACACATGGCAGTCACGCCACATGCAAGCGCATACTTTTGCTAATCTTTGGCCATTATTACAACAGGTTACTCGTGTTCATTTACAAGGTTGGGGCGAACCTCTTCTTAATCCGTATTTTTTTGAATTTGTTGCACTTGCAAGAAAAGCTGGTTGCCTTGTTTCATCAACCTCCTGCGGACTCCACTTTAATGAAGAAATTGCCAATAAAGTTGTGAAAAGTGGCATGGATATTGTTGCATTTTCTTTTGCTGGAACTGATGAAGAAAGTAATAGCCCTAGAAAAGGCGCTGATTTTAATAAGGTTTGCCAATCAATAAAGCTTTTACAAAAAGTTCGCAAAGAGCGCATGGCTGTGCATTTAGAGTTACACCTAGCCTATATTCTTTTGGCTGATCGACTTGAAGCTGTAAAAAATCTTCCTCATCTTATGCAAGAATTAGATGTGCACGCTTCCGTTGTGAGCACACTTGATTATTTAGCAGAGGAAAGCCAGAAAGATTTAGCTATCAATCCGAATGATACAGAAATCATTCAAAAAGCAAAAGAAATTCTTCAAAATGCAGCTTTAGAAGCAGAAAAAAATGATAAAAAAATCTATTATGCTTTACCAAGCCTAACTCCAAGCCCTGAATGCCGTGAAAACATTCAAAAAGCTCTCTATGTTGATGCAGCAGGAACCATTGCACCCTGCATTTATTTGAATGTGCCTTATGAAGACGTGAATAGCAGTTCTTGCCTGAGTTTTGGAAATGTAAACACCGAAAATATTTTAGATATTTGGCAGAAAAAAGATTTCATTGCTTTTCGTGAAGCACATGCAAACAATAAACCAGTCAAACAATGCAAAAATTGTGTAAAAAAATTTGAAAATCTAGTTTAAGATATTTCAACAAAAGTATCTAGATTTATTCTCTAATCTATCTACTCATTCCTTTAAAAATTCGCCTTGAAAATAAATAAAAAACAGGCTATATCTTTCTTAATGTCAAGTTGATAACAATCAATTGCAGCAAGATAAAAGGAGAATGAGACGCATGATTAAAATGGTCGCATTTGATTTAGACGGCACTATTGCCCATACAATGCCTGTTGGCTTACAAGCTTTCACAGAAGGTGCTTTGCCTTTTGCAACAAAAGAAATTACTACTGATGAAATCTATCAAACATACGGATTAAATGAAAAAGGCATGATTAAAAGGCTGCTTGATTCACATCACGATGAAGCCTATAATGCTTATTATGCCTTGTATGAAAAATATCATGAAGTGTTGACAGAACCTTATGAAGGCATACGTGAAATCTTTGCTTATTTACAAGAAAAGAACATCAAAATTTCTCTTATCACTGGGCGGGGGCATCAAGCTTGTATGTATACGCTTGATAAACTTCAAATAAAAGATGTTTTTTGCGATATTGAACCAGGTGATGAAGACAGGCAACGCAAGTGTGAAATCATTCATATTCTAATGGATAAATATAAGCTAAGCGCTGATGAAATTATCTACGTGGGTGATGCTGTTTCTGATGTTGTTGAATCAAATAATGCTGGCATAAAATGCATTTCCGCTTGTTGGGGGCATGATTTATATATTGAAGATGTAAAAAAAATCAACCATGAAAATGTCATACATTCAACAGAAGAAATGCTCAATTATTTCAAAGAGCATTTTGACAAACAAAACTAAAAGCTTTTATTTCTTTTTAGGAGAAAATTATGCGCATTTATAAAGCAAAAGATTATGCTGAACTAAGCCGCCGTGCTGCAAACATTGTTTCTGCACACGTTATTATAAAACCAAATTGCGTTTTAGGGCTTGCAACAGGCTCATCACCTATTGGAATTTATAAGCAGCTTATTGAATGGTATAAAAAAGGCGATTTAAGTTTTGCTGAAGTTTCAACAGTAAATCTTGATGAATATTACGGCCTTCCAAAAAGCCATGATCAAAGTTATGACTATTTTATGAAGAGCAATTTCTTCAATCATATTGATATTGATCATAATAAAATTAATATTCCAAATGGGCTTGCAGAAGATGTTGAAGTAGAATGCACGCGTTATAATCAGCTTATCAGCTCTTTCAATGGTGTTGATTTACAACTGTTAGGCATGGGAAATAATGGCCATATTGGTTTCAACGAACCAGGCAGAGCCTTTGAATTAGGCACACATTTAGTTGAGCTTGCACCAACAACTATTGAAGCAAATGCTCGCTTTTTCAAAAATGCTGATGAAGTTCCTAAAAAAGCGCTTACAATGGGCATTAAAAATATTATGAGTGCGCAAAAAATTCTTCTTGTGGTAAGCGGTGAAAGCAAGGCAGAAGCATTGAAAAATGCCTTCCAAGGGCCTGTAACACCAGAAGTTCCTGCTTCAATTTTACAGCTTCACCCTAATGTCACTTTAGTGGCTGATGAAGCAGCACTCTCAAAATTTGAAATCTAAAAATTATATTCTTATTTCTAAAACACAAAAAAAGGAAGCCTCACAACTTCCTTTTTATTTTTATCCATTAGAATTATTAGACAATTTATATGTTTTATTTAAGTATTTCTTTACCTTTATGGTAAATTGCAACAGTTTCTAAATTTTCATTCCAAAGAAGTAAATCCGCAATTTTTCCTTCTTCAATGCTGCCAATTTTATCATATAATCCAAGTTTTTTTGCAGGGTTGGCACTTGCGCATAGAATTGCATCTCCTAAAGGAATTTTCACTTCATTTACTGCAACACGCACGCAATCAGCTAAACTTGTGGCTGAACCAGCAATTGTGCCATCAGTAAGGCGCGCTTCATTCCCTTTCACTGTTACCGTTTGACCGCCAAGATTATATTCCCCATCGCTAAGCCCAACAGCACGCATGCTATCGCTTACAAATATAACTCTTTCCTTGCCTAAAACCTTGAACACAAGGCGCACAGCAGCAGGATGAAGATGAATGCCATCGCAAATAAGTTCGGCTGTATGCTCGCCCTCACATTCAAGCCCTGCCCCAACAGCACCAGGTAAACGATGCGTAAAACCTGTCATTCCATTATAAAAATGTGTGAAATGGCTAAAACCTTCTTCTAAAGCTTTTGCCACACATTCATAGCTTGCATCAGTGTGCGCAACCGAAAGCACCACTTTATCTTTACTACCTTGCACTTCTTTTGCAAATTCAAAGGCATGTTCAAGTTCAGGCGCAAGTGAAACAATGCGAATAGCATTGCCAGAAGCTTCTTGGAGGCGCTTATAGAAATCTATTTGAGGAGATTTTAAATAATCCCCCTTTTGTGCACCTTTTTTTGCTTGTGAGAAAAAAGGCCCTTCCATGTGAATTCCTGCAAGGCATGCGCCACTTTCACAGCCTTTTTTCACAACTTCCATAACCTTCACTAAATCTTCTTCAGGTAGTGACATTGAAGCTGGGCAAATTGTTGTTATCCCTTGTGAAAGTTCATAATTACAAATAGCTTCTAAAGCTTCGTATGAACCATCTGATAAATCATGCCCCATTGCCCCATGAAAATGCAAATCAACCAAACCAGGAAGCGCATAAGCATTTTTTCCATCAATAATTATATCATCCTCAGAAGAAGATGCAAATAAACCATTATTTATATATATCGAACCATGGCGAAATGTGCCATCTGTTTGCCATATTTTTACATGAGCAATTTCCATTATAAGTCCTCGCTTGAAAGTTTTATCAATTCTATAAATATATCCTCTCTTCATAAAAGTCAAACACGCTTGTGAAATAGAGGCATAACTTGATGTAACACATAAAATATATTGACATAAATATGAATATAACATAATCTTTGAAATAATAATGCAAAAAATAATATAATAAAGAGAGTTCTAACTTATGGGATTTTTAAACAAATTATTTGGTAAAGAAGAACATGAATTATTTGCGCCAATTACAGGAAAAGCAGTTGCAATCACAAGTGTGAATGACCCTACATTCGCAGAAAAGCTTCTTGGCGATGGCATTGCAATTATACCTGAAGCAAATGAAGTTTTTGCACCCTCTGATGGCGTTGTGGTGCTTGCTTTTGAAACAGGGCATGCAATTAGCTATCAAACAACTTTTGGAGCTGAAATTCTTATTCATGTTGGGCTTGAAACAGTCAATCTTAAAGGTGAACACTTCACGCTTCATGTAGAGAATGGTGATACTATCAAAAAAGGGCAAAAACTCATTACTTTTGACTTAGAATCGCTCAAAGCAAAAGGCTATGACACAATCACCCCTCTGGTTATTTGCAATAGTAATGATTTTGGCAAAATCAATACTTCTATTGATAAATCAGTCACTAATGATGATGCAGTAATAAGTATTGTTAAGTAAAAAGTTTTAATTTTATATTTTTATTCAAGGAGTTGTAAACGTATGAGATTTTTACAAAGAATTGGTCGTTCCTTAATGCTCCCAGTTGCAGCATTGCCAATTGCTGGTATTCTTATGGGAATTGGTTACTGGATTGACCCAACTGGTTGGGGTGCGAATAGCTTAATTGCTTTGCTCTTGATTAAATCAGGCGCAATTTTGATTGACAACATGTCAGTTTTATTTGCAATCGGTGTTGCGCTTGGTATGTCAAAAGATTCAGAAGGCACTGCAGCTTTAGCAGGCTTTTTATCATTCACTACTATGACAACCATGCTTGGCGCTGGTGTTGTAGGAACAATTTTAGGTGGCGAAGTGCCATTAGCATATACACGTATTAACAACCAATTTATTGGTATTTTAGCGGGTATTATTGCAGCACTTTGTTATGATAAATTTTATCAAATTCAAATGCACCCAGCGCTTGGCTTCTTTAACGGCCGCCGCAGTGTGCCTATTGTAACTGTGCTTGCAACTTTAGTTGTATGTATTCCGCTTTATTTCATCTGGCCATTTATCTTCAACGCACTTGTTGCTATTGGTGAAGGTATTCTTGGTTTAGGTGCTGTAGGCGCGGGTATTTACGGCTTCTTGAATAGATTATTAATCCCAACTGGTTTGCATCATGCGCTTAACGCAGTTTTCTGGTTTGACGTTGCAAACGTGAGTGATTTGAATAAATTCTGGGGTGTTGAAGGTGGCGGTGTGCTTGGTGTAACTGGGCAATACATGGCTGGTTTCTTCCCTATTATGATGTTTGGTTTACCTGGCGCTGCATTAGCAATGTATCATACAGCTAAAACAAAAAATAAAAAAATGGTAAGTGGTTTATTACTTGCTGCAGCTCTTTCTTCATTTATTACAGGTATTACAGAACCATTAGAATTTTCATTCATGTTCTTAGCACCTATACTTTACTTAATTCACGCTATTTTAACAGGTCTTTCATGCTTTGTTGTTGCTCTTCTTCCAACAAGAGCTGGCTTCAACTTTAGTGCAGGTTTAGCTGATCTTGTATTATCTTCGCAAGCTCCATTTGCCCTAAATCCGTGGATGCTCCTTATTATTGGTCTTGCTTTCTTTGCAATTTATTATTTTATTTTCCGCTTTGTTATTATAACTTGGAACCTCAAAACTCCTGGGCGTGAAGATGACACTGACGAAGAAAAAACTCTAGATTTAGCAAACACTGATTATACAGAATTAGCTAAAGAACTTTTAGCTGGCCTTGGTGGAGCTGATAATATTGAAGCTTCATCAAACTGTGTTTCACGTTTACGTATTGAGGTAAAAGATCGCTTATTAGTTGACGAAAAAAGATTAAAAGCAACAGGCGTTCCTGGTGTTATTCGTCCTGGTAAAACAACTGTTCAGATTATTATCGGAACAAAAGTTCAATTCGTAGCTGATGAATTTAATAAATTATTCAAATAAGCTA
>CAYJIN010000023.1:14257-26227 GCA_964370245.1 uncultured Desulfovibrionaceae bacterium | reverse complement strand
AGCGAGCAAGCTTTTTTCACATAAAAAGCGCAGTGAGGATTTTGTGCCGAATAGGCCAAAATCTATACTATTATGAAGAAAGCTTGTCGCTGTAGTTTTATTAGGCTTATTGCTATAATGAATAAATAACTTATGCTTTGTAAAACTTCTATCCTTAGTTAGAAGAAGTGCCATAAAACAAAAAGGTTGAAAGTAAAAAAGCTCTATAAAATTATATTTATAGAGCTTTAAGTGCATACTAAGTGTTAATAAAACTAGTTCTAAACTAAGAAGTAAACTTTTGTTTTGTATTGTTCGCATATTTTACTAAAGCAAGCATTACAGGAACTTCAACAAGTACGCCAACGATAGTTGCTAAAGCAACAGGGCTATCTGAACCAAACAGTGCAATAGCAACAGCAACAGCAAGTTCAAAGAAGTTTGAAGCGCCAATCATACCAGCAGGGGCAGCTACGCAATGCGGTAAATTAATTCCTTTTGCAACATAGTAAGCTAGGAAGAAGATAAAAACGGTTTGAATGATAAGTGGAATTGCAATAAGAACAATATGTAATGGATTTTCTAAAATTGCATTACCTTGAAGTGAGAAGATGATTACTAAAGTAAGCAAGAGCGCAAAAATTGTAATGTTACCAAATTTTGGGATAAAAGAATTTTCAAAATAGTCTAAACCTTTATCTTTCACAACTTTATGTCTTGTAAAAATACCCATTGCTAGAGGAATTACAACAAATAGAACAACAGAAATAATAAGAGTATTCCAAGGCACTGTTACACCGCCAATTCCTAAAAGAAAAGCAACAATCGGTGTGAAGGCAATAAGAATAATAAGGTCGTTTGTAGCAACTTGAACAACAGTATAAGCTGCATCACCTTTTGTGAGATGACTCCAAACAAAAACCATAGCTGTACATGGAGCTGCACCAAGTAAAACTGCGCCTGCTAAATAATCTTTTGCTAATTCAGGTGAAATGAGACTGCTAAAAAGCACATAAAAGAAAAACCATGCAATTGCAAACATTGTAAAAGGCTTAATAAGCCAGTTTACAACCCAAGTTACAAATAAGCCTTTAGGATTTTTACCTACGTTTTTAATGCTTTGAAAATCAACTTTAAGCATCATAGGATAAATCATAAGCCATATAAGAATAGCCATAGGAATTGAAACATTAGCATATTCAAATTTATTGAAGAGTGCAGGGATTTGTGGCATAAATTTACCAATTAAAATACCTACAAACATGCATAAAGCTACCCAAACTGTAAGGTAGCGTTCAAAAAAGCCCATACTTTTTTCTTGTTCCATTTTTATACTCCGCTTTATTTGCAGTGAGTACTAAAAATTCTTAGTCCACTGCGTGTATAGAGGGAGAAATATTTTTGATCGCAGTAATGCTTGAAAGAATATCTTTTGCTTTTTGTATTCCTTCGGGTGAAAGTGAATAAAGCGTTTTCTTTCCTTGTTTTCTTGCAACAACAATTTGTGCATCGCAAAGAATTTTCATGTGATGTGAAAGAGTTGGCTGCTCAATTGGCATTTCATCAAGTAATTCACAAGCACATCTTTCACCATTTTGTAAGTGTTGTAAGATAGTTAGTCTATTAACATCACAAAAAGCTTTGAAGGTTTTTGCACTAATGTCGAGATCAATCATTTTTTTCTCCTAAAAATGTTAATAATTGATATATTGAAATTTGTCAATATATACATGTATCGTTAAAAATATTTAATCCAATAAAAAAAGGAAATCAAACTTTATGAAAAGCTGATTTCCTTAATATCATGTAATTCAAATATATTAGAACATGCCTGGTAAGTGGATACCGCCAGAAATAGCATTCATTTCTCTTTCTGTAACTTCACGGCCAATACGAATAGCTTCGTTTACAGCTGTTGAGATAAGATCTTCAAGCATTTCAGCATCAGGTGTTTCTAAAACTTGTGGATCTATTGTTATTTTTTTTAAATCGTGTTTACAAGTCATAACAACTTTAACTGAACCGCCACCTGCAGAAGTTTCGATTGTTTTTTCAGCAAGATCTTGTTGAACTTTCGCCATTTTCTTTTGCATGAGTTGTGCTTGGCGTAAAACGTCGTTCATATTTTTCATAAGTTCGCTCCTAGTCGAATTTTTTATTTTCACAAAGGACGATGTGAGCATCCAAAGTCTGTTGTATTTCTTTGATGATGTCCATCTGCTCTAATTCTTCACGAAGAACAATTTTCGCTTTTGGTGTTGCTTTTGTGTGCACTTCAATGCGAGTTTTCATTGAAGCCCAAGTTTCAAGCTGTGATTGTAATAATTGGTGGAAAGATGGCGTGTTTAGCTGAATAGAAATATATTCAGAGGGTGCATTCAAAGTGAAGATAAGAATTTGATTTCCTAAATTATTTGAAGCATTTTGATTATTTCTTTCGCTAGTTAAGTTATCAATCCACAAAAGTTTATCACAAACCTTTAGCGCTTGAACGAGTGAAGTATGCTTATTTGTTTCTAAAAAGTCAAGAAAAGCTTGAACATTTAAAACATCTCTTTCATTATTATTTGTTAATTGATGAGGATTTATTTGATTATCAAATGAGCTATCCATTTCATCTTCATAATAATAAGGCGCATCTTCGTAATTTTCTTCAACAATTCCAGTAATTGGAGGAGAAGGCAAAACATTTTTTACATCTTTAACAGAAGTTTGCAAAGTAGAGGAGTGAATTGCATTTGACGCACTTGGCATACTTGCCGTATTAGGCTGCGCTGGCACAAATGAATCCTCCTGCTTTTGAACAGGTTTTTCCAATGTAGAAGGATTGTGAGCTTCTTGAAAAAATGTTTGATTTTCTGCAGTAGAAGGCGAAACATTAGAAGCTTGTGCGGAACTAGCCTTTTCTTGTGTCGAACTTGTTTCTACGCTAAAGTTTTTTTTTTGAGCCAAATCGCTTTGGCTTACTTCTGATTCATTTTCAGGAACAACAAGTTCTTTTAATGGAAGAAGTTGTGGCAATAAAGCGAGGTTTATAAGAAAAAGCTCTAAGGCAACTGCTGGCTCTAAACTTTTTGTTATGCGTCTTTGCGATTCAAGAGTTAATTGCCATGCACTATGAATAAAAGTTTTAGTAAATATTTTTAGATATTTTGCATAACTTTCTTTTTCAGTTTCGCTGAGTTGTAAAAGTTCTAATGCTTGAGCGTCATATTCTTTGAGTAAGAAGAATGTGCGCCAAAGTTGCGCAAATTCACGTAAAAAGTATGAAACATCAATACCTTGTTCAACCATACCTTGTGTTGTTTTAGCAATAGCAAGGGTGTTTGCCGACGAAATAGCATCAAGAAGATTATCAATAATTTCTTTGCTTGCAAGCCCTAAAATACTTCTCACAAGTTCTTCAGTAAGTGGGTTTTGTGCAAAGGAAAGTGCTTGATCAAGCAAGGAAAGTGAATCACGAACACTGCCAGCCCCTCTTCTTGCAATAAGTTGCACAGCGCCTTCTTCAAACTGCCAATTCTCATTATTAAGAATTTTTCTTACGTGGTTTTCAAGTGTTTTTTCAGGAACTTGTTTGAAAACAAAGTGGTGTGAACGGCTAAGAATAGTTACAGGAAATTTGTGCGCTTCAGTTGTTGCAAGAACAAAACGAGTATGCGCTGGTGGTTCTTCTAAAGTTTTTAGAAGAGCGTTGAAAGCACTTGTTGAAAGCATGTGCGCTTCATCTATAATAATGATACGATATTTCCCTTCGATTGGCGCATATTGAACAAGCTCACGAAGTTTTCTTACATCATCAACACCGTTATTTGAAGCACCATCGATTTCCATTACGTCAACATAAGCATTTTGTGTAATTCTTTGGCAGGTTGGGCATGTGTTGCAAGGTTCGCCATCATTTCTTTCTTGACGATTTTCGCAGTTGAGCGCTTTTGCAAGAATACGTGCGATTGTTGTTTTTCCAACACCACGTGTGCCGCTTAAAATATAAGCAGGAGCAACTTTATTTTCTAAAACTGCTTTTGAAAAAACTTTTTTAATCGTATCTTGCCCTACTAAGTCTTCAAATCTTTGTGGACGATATTTTGCTGCCAAGGAAATATTTTTCATACAAGGAAGTATAAAGATTTTTAAAGAAATTGCAATTTATAATTTTAGCTTAATTAAGATAAAGGAAAGATTGCCCAAAATAGAAAATAAACAGTAAAAATTATTCTAGGAGTTACAAAAAAGAATAAAAAAAGACCCTCAAAATGAGGGCCTTTAGTTGGAAAGAATTAAGCGTGACAAGCAGAGCCTTTACATGAAGTAAGTTCTTTTCTTTTAGCTTTGTCTTTTCCTGCAACTTTCACGTGGCATGATACGCATGTGTCGTATTGTGTGCCTTTCGCTTTGTGCATAGCCTGATAGTAGCTGTTTACACCTTTTTCTTTCATGCCCATTGCGTCATGGCAACCAGCAGTAGAACAAGGTTGGTAAGTAGCAACACCGTCAACAGGGTGGTGACAATCTTCACACGCTGCAGTAGTGTGTGTTGAATGGTTAAACACAACAGGTTGTTTTGTTTTTTCCATTGTGATTGGCCCTTCTGGAACAGCAGGCTGATTAGCAAAAGCTGGTAATGCATAAGCGCAAACTACTAATGCTAAGAGTACTAGCAATCTTTTCATAAAAACACCTCCGTTAATGAAAACATAGCAATTTTGAGATATTACTTTAGGCTTCTTTATTTGTCAATTCTAAATTGAAAAAATGTTAAATTTCTCACGACTCTGTGAAAGAAATCTTTTGCTGATAAAAAACTTGAATATTAGTAAGAAAAGAGCTAAAAGAAACTACTTTCTAAAGAGGAATTTTATGCAAGAAACAAATCAAGAAAAAAAAGTAGTGCTCAGATTTTCGCATATAGGCGATATAATCTTGCTAAGCCAAGTTCTTTTTTGGCGATATAAAGAGTTTGGTGAAACTTTTATTTTGATAACTCAAAAAGGAATGGCTGGAATTTTTACTAATAATCCAGCGGTTTGTGAAGTTGTTGAACTTGATAAACAAGAGCTTAAAGGATTCAAATTGCTTGCAACTGCAAAAGAAATTGCAAAAAAATATCCTTACCCTTTATTCGATTTGCATAAAACACTTCGTTCAAAAATATTCAAACTGTTTTGGGCAAAACAAAAATATACTTATGAGAAAGATTCATTTGCTCGCAGGCTATTTCTTCTTACTAAAGGTAAAATTCGTTCAAATCGTCTAAGTTTGCATGTTGTAAGCCGTTACGCTGAAATTTTTGCAAAAGTATATGATGTAAATAACAAGACTGTAACAAAAATTCCATCTCAAGAAGAGTTGATGCCACAGTTTTTTTTAGAAGAGTGTGAAAAACAAAAAGCACTTGAATTTTTGCAAGAAAGAAATGTAGAAAACAAAAAAATTATTGCAATTCATCCTTTTGCAACGCACCAAGGTAAAGTTTGGAAAGAAGAAAATTTCAAAGAACTTTATCAAGCGCTTTTAAACGACTATTTCCCAATTGTGATTGGTGTTAAGCCAAAAAATACAAAACTAGATTGGCTTGATGAGAAGCATTCAGCCTTAGATATCTTCTCACTGCGTGAAAGTGCGGCGCTTTTGTCTTACGCTGATTGTATAGTAACAGGCGATTCTGCGCCACTTCATTTAGCAATGTCCGTAAAAACAAAAGTTATTGCTCTTTTTGGTGCAACCTCAAAAGAATGGGGATTTTTTCCACTTGGTAAAAATGATGTTTTCTTACAAAATCCTATGCCATGTGCACCTTGTTCTTTACACGGAAAAAAAGATAATTGCCCACACTATTATGCATGCATAAACAAAATTACTGTTCAAGATGTATTGAATAAAATTTAAAAGTTATAATAGAAAAGATTAAAATAAAAAAAGACTGTTTTTAAGGCAGTCTTTTTTATTATATTATTCTATCATTAATATATAGATACATTAATCGTTTTGATGAAGTCGTGATTCGTCTTTATACAGCTTATAAGTAATAGCATCCGCTAATGCTTGCCAACTTGCTTCAATAATATCGTAGGAAACGCCAACAGTTACCCATGAATCTTCTTTGTCCGCACTTTCAATAAGAACACGCACAACAGATTCTGTGCCGGCACTTGAAGCGGAGGTTGCACTATCCGTTGTTTCGCCCTCTTGCTTTGCACTGAGAACACGCACTTTAAAGTCGCGTAATTGCATATCAGCAACATTTGGATAAAAAGGCTCTAAAGCTTTTTTCAAGGCTTTATCAAGCGCGTTGACTGGGCCAAGGCCTGTGGAGGCAGTATGCTCAATTGCACCTTCAACTTCCACCATAACGCTTGCTTCAGCAAAAGGAGCAATATCATTCTCAAGTCTTTGCTCATGAACGCTAAATTTGATGAGTTTGAAGAAATCACGCACGCCACGTTGTGCAAGTTTGCGAAGCAATAATAGTTCAACGCTTGCTTCAGCGGCTGCATAATCATAACCAAGGCTTGATTTTTTCTTCAATTCATTGAATAAGCCACGAACAACTGGTTCATCTTTATCAAGAGTGAAGCCAAATTTTTTCGCAAGAGATATAATGTTAGATCTTCCCGCCATTTCAGTCATTAATATGCGCTGAGTATTACCAACTTGTTCAGGGTTGATATGTTCATAAAGCGAAGAATTTCTTGCAACAGCAGAAACGTGAATGCCGCCTTTATGCGCAAATGCTGATTTGCCAACGAAAGGTTGACGCATGAAAGGTGTCATGTTTGCAATTTCACTAAAATAACTTGAAACAGCAGTGAGATGTTTGAGGTTTTCTGGTGAAATGCATGAATATTCATTTTGCATTTTTAGCTGTAAAATAGGAATAACAGAGCAGAGGTTTGTGTTACCACAACGTTCGCCCACGCCATTTATACTACCTTGAACTTGCGTTGCACCCGCTTGAACACCAGCAATTGCGTTTGCAACAGCCATTTCAATGTCGTTATGCGGATGAATTCCAAGATGAGCTTTAGGGAAATGCTTATGAACAGTGCTTACAATATCAAAAATTTCGCTTGGTAAGCAACCACCATTAGTGTCGCAAAGAACAAGAGAATTTGCTCCGCCTTTTAAAGCTGCGTCTAAAGCAGCTAAAGCATATTCAGGATTACTTTTATAGCCATCGAAAAAGTGTTCTGCATCAAAAAATACTTCATCTCTATGCTTTTTTAGATAAGCAATTGAATCAGTAATAATTTGAAGGTTTTTTTGCAAATCAATACGCAAAGCTTCTTTTACGTGTTTATCATGGCTTTTACCAAAAATAGTAATAACTTGTGCGCTACTTTTAACAAGAGCGTTTAAATTATCATCATTTTCTGCGGTGCCTGAAAAATGGTGTGTGCTACCAAAAGCGGCAATCTTTGCTGTTGAAAGCGCATAGTTTTGAATTTCTTCAAAAAATGCAGTGTCCACAGGGTTTGCACCCGGCCAACCACCTTCAATATAGTGAATGCCAAGCTCATCAAGCTTGAGAGCTATTTTTACTTTATCAGTAGCAGAAAGATTTACATCTTCGCTTTGTGCGCCATCACGTAATGTGGTGTCATATATATAGATTTGCTTCATACTTTTCTTCTTTTGCGAAAGATTTTCATTTCAGTTAAAGTGTTGAAAATCAGGCTAAAGTAAAGGAATTACAAACTTTAGTTTGCTTTTATTGTGCGCCTAAATCAAAAGCATCGTGCAATGTGCGCACTGCTAATTCAGTATATTTTTCATCAATAACAATTGAAGTTTTAATTTCAGAAGTTGAAATCATCAAAATATTGATATTTTCATTTGCTAAAGAAGTGAAAGCACGTGCTGCAACACCTGAGTGGCTGCGCATACCAACACCAATAATGGAGACTTTAGCAATATTAGAATCGCTTCTAATTTCGCCAGCACCCATGTCTTTTGAAACTTCTTCCATAACAGCAATTGCTTTTTTCAAATCTTTTCTTGAGCAAGTGAAAGTCATATCAGTGAGACCATCAAGGCTTGCTTTTTGAATAATCATATCAACAACAATGCCTTTTGCATCAAGCGGAGTGAAAATTGCGGCTGAAATGCCTGGTTTGTCTGGTACGCTAGTAATTGTTACACTTGCTTGGTCTTTGTCAAAGGCAATGCCTGAGACTAAAACTGCTTCCATCATGCTGTCCTCCTGAACAACCATCGTTCCGGGTTCATTTGAAAAAGTAGATAAAACCTGAACAGGTACGTTATATTTTTTTGCAAATTCAACTGAGCGAATTTGTAAAACTTTAGCTCCCATTGATGACATTTCAAGCATTTCATCATATGAGATACGATCGATTTTCTTTGCATTTTGGCAAATGCGTGGGTCAGTTGTGTAAACGCCGTCAACATCAGTGAAAATGTCGCAACGTTCAGCATTGAGAGCTGCTGCAATAGCAACACCGCTAGTATCTGAACCACCACGGCCTAAAGTTGTAAGTCTTCCATCAACAGTTACGCCTTGGAAGCCTGGAACAACAAGAACGTCATATTTTTTTAGAAGAGTTTGTAACTTTGCACTGTCAATTGATAAAATTCTTGCTTTACCAAAATCATCGTCAGTTAAAATTGGAATTTGGTTTGCAAGAACAGAACGTGCTTTTAGCCCTGCATCTTGCATAAGCATGCTAAATAATGCAACTGATTCTTGCTCGCCTGTTGCAAGTAAAGTGTCAACTTCAGCCGGATTTGGTTCGTCTGACCATTCGTATGACATTTCTAATAGGCCATTTGTTTTGCCACTGCGTGCAGATAAAACAACAATAACTTTATAACCTAAAGCAACAGCATTCATTACCTTTGTGCGAACTTTTTTCATGCAGTTTAAGTCAGCAACGGAAGTTCCACCGAATTTTTGTACACAAATACGCATAATAATCCTTTTTTTTAGCAAATTAGCATTTTTTTAGAATGTTAAGAAGCTAAAAAATTATTGAGCTTTTGATGAAAAGTGTCATCTTCTAAAAGTTTTCCCTCAATTATAAGAGAACGAGCATTATTACCTACTTTTAGAAAAATGTCTAGTCTTTCTATAGGTAAAGAATTTGGAGCAAGATATTCTGCCCACTCAATAAGAGTATAAATTTTATTGCTTTCTATTGCTTCTTCTAATTCTTCTGGTAATTCAACAAAAGAATTTTCAGGGCACATTTCAGCAAGGCGGTAAAGATCGGCATGAAAAATAAGTGGAGAAGTGGGATATTGGTTGATAAGTGTGAAAGTTGGGCTTGAAACTTCAGCTTTTTCAGCGCCATTAAATGCTGAAACAAAGCCACGAGTAAATGTTGTTTTTCCTGCACCTAAGGAACCAAAAAGCAAAACAGTTTTTAATTGTGGGCGCTCTTTTGCTTCTTCTAATAAAAATTGAGCAATTTTTTTACCAGCTTCAACGGTTGCAACATCATCTTCTAAAAAAATATTAATTGTATTCATAATAGTATTCTTATTAATCGTTTTGTTCTAAAATAACATAAGCAATAGCATTTTTTCTTTCATGGCTAAGGCTTACATGACTTTTGGTAATGCCTTTACTTTCAGCAAAAGCTTTTGATTTATCAAAAAACACAAGTTCAGGTTTTCCTAAATTGTTTGAGATAATTGCGATATTTTTAAAAGTAATGCCACTTCTAAAACCTGTTCCTAGCGCTTTAGCGGCAGCTTCCTTTGCTGCAAAGCGTGCGGCAAGCCAAGGAATACATCTTGGTGATTCAAGGTTTGGCATTGTTTCAAGTTCTTTAGCATGCAGAATTTTATAGCAAAAAGCCATACCAAAGCGTGAAACTGAATTTCTTATGCGCTCAATTTCAACTATATCTATGCCTATTCCAAAAATCATATTAATCTCTCTTACAAACTCTTGATAAACCTAGAGCCTTATGTTAAGTTTTTTCTATGAAAACACAAGAAACACATATACAATTACTTCCCCCTGAACTAAGCAACCAAATTGCTGCTGGTGAAGTGGTGGAGCGCCCAAGTTCAGTTCTCAAAGAACTCGTTGAAAATAGCCTTGATGCCGAAGCAAGTTCAATTTCTGCCATGATTGAAGATGGCGGGCAGACTTGCATTCGTGTAAGTGATAACGGTAAAGGTATTCCCAAAGAGGAACTTTCCCTTGCAGTAACACGTCATGCAACAAGCAAAATCAAGAATATCAGCGATTTGAGCTTGATTCAGTCCTTTGGTTTTAGGGGTGAAGCTTTACCGAGTATTGCTTCTGTTTCACGTTTTTGTATTTCTTCTTTTCCTTCCTCTCTTTATGGGGATAAAGCGCTAGAAAGTCAAGCCTATGCTTTAGAAGTTGAATTTGGCGAACATAAACCTATCTATCCGGTTTCACTTACTAAAGGCACTCAAATTGAAGTTCGTGATCTGTTTACAAATATTCCAGCGCGTTTAAAATTTCTAAAAACACCAAGCACTGAACTTAAAAGAGCGCAAGAAATTTTTACTCGTATTGGTTTAATCCATACAAATAAAGCTTTTGAACTTTTTGCAGGTACACGTGAAGTTGTGTCTTTTCTGGCGAATGATAGCCTGCACCAACGCCTTTCCAAGGTTTGGGCGCCATCAATTACGCAAGATATGATTGATGTTGACGCTAAAATGTATGACGATATTTTGATTAGTGGTATTATCTCTAATCCACGCTCACTCTATGCAAAAGCTGATAAGCTCTATCTTTACGTGAATGGACGCCCTGTTTCAGATAAAATGCTTACTCGTGCAGTGCGTCAAGCGTATAAAGATTCGCTTACTACTAAAGATTACCCTCAACTGGTTCTAAATATTGAAATAAATCCTGAAGAAGTTGACGTGAACGTGCACCCTGCAAAAAGTGAAGTGCGTTTCCGTGATGAGCAAAGGGTTTTTAAAGCAGTGTATGCAGCTTTAGAAAAATCATTGGCAAAAAAACTCTTTTTTAATCAGAGTTTTATTCGTGGTGAAACTCCAATTGATAGTTTTTCGCATGCAGGGGGGAATAGTCAAAATATTTCAAATAAGTTCTATCAAGAAAATCAGATACATCAACAAGCTAATCCACAAAATCCAATACAAGCTGGAGCTTTATCTTCAATTTTTGATGATATGCCTTCACACAGACCTAGCAGTTTGAGAGAAGATTCAGAATTTAAAGGCGAAATGCCATTTTCTTCAAATGAAAATAATTTTGAGAGTTTGAGCGAAAGAAAACCCGATGGTTTTTGGGGTGTTGCTGATGATAGAGCAATTAAATCTGACAAACATTTTATCCAAGCTGATTTAAAACTTACACAAAGCGATGATATTTATTTGAGTCAAAATGCTTCGCAATTTGAAGCAAAATACCATAGTGAAAGTTCAGCAGAAGAAGAGAGTAGTAAAAATATTGGCTATATTCCACAATACTTATGTCAAATTGCTTCTTCTTATCTTCTTTTTCAGGCGCAAAGCGGTGATTTATTTGTGCTTGATCAACATGCTGTGCATGAAAGAATTATTTATGAGCGCCTTTCAAGAAATGAAAAAATTTCAGTGCAACATCTTCTTGTGCCTGTGGAATTATTCTTGCATGAACTTGAGGTAGAGGCATATTCTGCCGTGCATTTAGAGATTAAAAAATATGGTTTTGATTGTGAACTTGAAGAAAATCAAAAGCTTATTATTAAAACTTTACCGACAAATTTCCGTCATTCAGCAATGGAAAAATTTGTTAGAGAAGTGCTGAAAAATGAAGAAGTTGATATAAAGCAAAAGTTTATGGATGCCGCTTGTGATGCTGCCCTTAAAGCACATCAGAAAATTACTCAGCAAGAGGCGATTGAGCTTTATAAACAATGGGCTTTATGTGGTGAACCTGATTTTTGCCCACACGGAAGACCTTGCTATGCAATGATTGACGAGAAACATTTAGCGAAATTATTTAAAAGAATTTAAGGGACTTAGCAAACTTGT
>CAYJIN010000023.1:0-14157 GCA_964370245.1 uncultured Desulfovibrionaceae bacterium | reverse complement strand
CGAGAAACATTTAGCGAAATTATTTAAAAGAATTTAAGGGACTTAGCAAACTTGTTTTAAAAAGACATGATTTTTTTGCAGGAGGCTTTATGAAGATTGATAGAGAATATAATTTTGACTCACGCGTTTCATATTTGCCTGCTTCTTTTGTTTATTGGCCAGAAGGGTTTACATTAGAACATATTTTGATGAGTGCTTTCTATCTTCTTGTGATGATAGGACTTATTTTTTATGCAAAATCAGCAAGAAAAAAAAGTTTAGCTGCTAAACCTAAAAATCAACAAGAAGATTTTATTAATGGCATTTTATTGACTCTTCAAGAAGAGCGTATTCCTATTGAAGGACACGTCATAATTAAAGGTAGAGCTGGCTTTTGGGATATTAAAGCCAAGCTTATTGATATTGGTAAAAACTATTTGATGCTTGAAACAAATATTGCAACTGATGATGAGGTTCATCATAGCCAAGTAGAATATCCAAAAGAAATAAAGAATAAAAGATTTCGTGCAAGCTTTGAGCTTGGAAATAAAGTATATGAATTTACTGTAAATACTGTTGATTATAAAAATATTAATAATAAGATATATTTAAAAATATCTATTCCACAGCAATTAGAACTCACTTTCACTCGTCATCACAAGCGTTTAGAGATTGATTCAAAAATTAAACAAAGCGCAGTTCTCTTTCCAAGAAAAGATAATACATATTTACCAGAACAGCTTGACGAGCTTTTAGAATCGCCAATTCAGCGTCTAACATGCATGCCAAATGCCTTAGAAGAGCTTAGTATAATCAATATTTCACCAAAAGGTTTAAAAATAAAGGCAAATACAGAGAACCTTTTTAAAAAAAATATTAACTTTGAGAAAAAAGCCACTTGTTTTTTGGCTTTGTCTTTAGTACAATTTAATTCACAAGAAACACTAAAGTTACTTCTTTTGCTTGAATGTAAACATGTTGAACGTCATAAAGGTTATGTAACTGCAGGCTTTTTTATTCTAAAATATGTCGCAAAACAAGATGGATACATTCGTTGGATGAGTAATGATCGCGAAAGTGGTGTAGACGAAATTCAACTTTGGGTAAATAGTGTAACTAAAAATGAAGAAGAATCTTCATAAAATTTTTCAATAAACAATATAACAAGGAGTATTTTCGTGGACGGCGAAGAGCAGAATGGGCGATTGTGGACAAAAATTTCATCATTATTTTCTCAAAAAGAAGAAAATATTGAACAAGCAATTATAGAAGCTCAAGAAGATGGCGAACTAAAAGAAATTGAAGGAACAATGCTTCTTTCAGTGCTAGAATTTGATTCAATGCACGTAAGCGAAATAATGACACCACGCACGGATGTTATTTGCTTGCCAATTGGTTCAACAATCAATGAAGTAGCAAAAGCTATCATTGAAACTGGTCATTCAAGGCTTCCTATTTTTGAAGAAACAAGAGATAATATCGTTGGTCTTGCTTATGCAAAAGATCTTTTGCCTTATCTTATACATGACGCTCAGAATGATCAGAAAAATAAACACGAAGAAAAAATTGAATCTATTATGCGTAAAGCAACTTTTGTGCCTGAAACAAAAGTTTGTAGTGAACTTCTGCAAGAATTTCGCACACGCAAAAATCACCTCGCAATAGTTGTTGATGAATACGGCGGAACAGCTGGTTTAGTAACTATTGAAGATTTAATAGAAGTTATTGTTGGTGAAATTGAAGATGAATATGATGCCCCTAAAGATGAAGAAATTTCTGCTATAGATGAAAATTCATATAGATTGCATGGGCGCGTCTATTTAGAAGATTTACAAGAAATTGGAATAGAAATAGAATCAGAAGAAGTTGATACTATTGGTGGATATATTTGCTTGTTGGCAGGTAGAGTGCCTGAAATTTCTGAAGTTTTTGAACTAAATGGTTGGAACCTTTTAGTTGAAGATGCAGATGCAAAACAAGTTAAAAAAATTATGGCTACGAAAAAGGAGCAGGAATAATGTTTGCAAAAAGATTGCAAAGTGTGAAACCATCAGCCACATTGGCAGTAAATGCAAAAGCCCAAGAACTTAAAGCACAAGGCGTTCCTGTTATATCGCTTGCTTTAGGTGAACCTGATTTTGATACTCCTACTCATATTTGTGAAGCTGCAAAAAAAGCTATTGATAACGGGAAGACTCGTTACACAGCAGCAAATGGAATTCCTGAAGCTAAAAACGCTGTTTGTAACTACTATTCACGTATATACAATGCTGAAATAGAAGCTAAAAATGTTATTATTACAAATGGTGGCAAACAATCACTCTATAATTTATTTATGCTTTTATGTTCAGAAAATGATGAAGTGATTATTCCAAGCCCATATTGGACTTCTTACCCTGAAATGGTTGAACTAGCAGCGGCAAAACCAGTTATTATTACTACTTCTCCTGAACAAGGATTTAAAATCACTGTTGAAGATTTAGAAAAAGCTTATTCAAAAAATACTAAAGTGCTTTTATTGAATTCGCCTTCAAATCCTACAGGTGCAAAATATAGTCAAGAAGAGCTTGATAAACTAGCAAATTGGGCAATTGAAAAAGATATTTTTGTTATTTCTGATGAAATTTATGACCAATTAGTCTATGGAGAAAGTGGCTTTGTTTCACTTATTCATCTATTTAAGAAATATCCTGATAAAATAGCTATTTGCAATGGTCTTGCAAAGGCTTTTGCGATGACAGGCTGGAGGCTTGGCTATACAATTGCAAGCCCAGAAGTTATCAAGCATGCTACAACTGTGCAAAGTCAAGCAACTTCAAACGTTTGCACTATAGCGCAATACGCACTTGTAGAAGCGCTTAATGCAGATTATGACTGCATTGCAGAAATGCGTAAAGCTTTTGAACGCCGCCTTGAAATGGCTTATGCTGAAATTTCTTCATGGGAAGGGGTTATTTGTCCAAAACCTGAAGGTGCATTTTACCTATTTCCTGATTTTAGGAATATTTTAGAAAAAATGGGCATAAGTGGTGATGAACTTTGCACACTTATTCTTGAAAAAGCAAATGTTGCTTTAGTGCCAGGTTCAGCATTTGGTAATCCAACTTGCATGCGTTTTTCTTATGCTTTAGCAGACGATGAGTTGATGAAAGCTTTGCGTGCTGTGCGTGAGGTTTTATCTATATAGAGAGGAATATCCATAGATTTTTTCTAACTGTTTTTGGTGAAATATCATCGTAGGAGGTGATTATTTATGCATGAAGAGTTTAAAGAAAAATAGAGTGGAAATAATTATTGAGAAGGTTTAATTATGTCGAATTACAGTTTTAAGCATTCAGTTTTTTCAGCCTCACTTGATTATAAGCCTTTTGCAGAAAGATTAAAAAATGAAGTAGATGCAAAACTACTTCCATTTCTTACATTGCCATTCTTTGAAGAATTGTGCAATGAAATTGAAGCTTTGCGCCCATTCTTTTCAAAGTATAATCATTTGCTTTTATTAGGAATTGGCGGCTCTGCACTTGGTCCACGTGCTTTGCAAAAAGCTTTTTACCCTGAGCAAGATCGTCCATTGCATAATGGTAAGTCTTTATGGATTATGGATAATATTGATGCAGAGGCATTTGCTGATACTTTAGAGCGTCTTCCAAAAGAAGAAACTTTAATTGTTACCATTTCAAAATCTGGTGGAACAATTGAAACTATATCGCAATATTTTCTCGTGCGTGATCTTTATAAAAAATTGATGCCTGAAAACTGGCAAGAGCATTTTATTCATATCACTGATAAAAATAAAGGTTTCCTACGTGATGAAGCAAATCTTTATAATATCCGCACACTTGAAGTGCCTGATAATTTAGGCGGACGTTATTCATGCCTTTCAGCAGTGGGTATGTTGCCAGCAGCATTTATTGGAATTGATTATAGAAATATCATGCAAGGTGCAATAGATATTGGTAGAAAAATCGCTAATGATTATTCAACTTTAGAAGAAAGTGATGCCTATAAACTCGCTTGCTATGCTTATGAACTTATTCAAAATAATTACTCACAACTTATCTTTTTTGTCTATCATCCTGCATGGGCAACTTTTGGCGCATGGTTTGCGCAACTTTGGGCTGAAAGCTTAGGTAAAGAAGGTAAAGGTTCTATGCCAATTCCTGCTATTGGTGTTACTGATCAGCATTCAGTTTTACAAATGTTTTTGGATGGCCCTAAAGATAAAGGTTGCATTTTCTTATCAAGTAAAGCTGAAAAAAGTAAGGCTTTGTTACCGACTGACTTAGATAAAAATTGGGCTTTTCTCAATGGCAAATCAATAGGTGAAATTTTAGAAGCTGAAACCCTTGCAACACGCATGGCTTTAGTGGAAAATAATGTTCCTGTTGTGCATGCGCATTATGAAAAAGCGGATTGTTATGAAGCAGGTAAGCTCATGATGAGTTTAGAACTTACTACAATTCTAACAGGTTGGATGCTTGGAATTAATCCAGTTGACCAGCCCGCTGTTGAACAAGGTAAAGTATTGGCAAATGCAAAATTAGGTTCACCTAAACATACACAATATTTGGAAAGACTAGAAAATTTTGAAAAATAATAAAAAATTCTTCTTTCTCTATTCTTTTTTGTTCACTTGCCGATAAGAAAATGTATATAACATTAATTAAACTTAAGAGGGTAAGATTATGGATTTAAGCGCTAGAACTGATGACGAACTCTTACAACTTGTTACTTTTAGCCTAGGAGCTGAAGAATTTGCAGTTGATATTCTTGAAGTAAAAGAAATTATTCGCACCTTAGAAACAGCAAAAATTCCACGCTCTCTTGATTTTGTTGAAGGCGTTATCAATTTGCGTAATGTTGTTATTCCAATTATTGACTTACGCAAACGTTTTTCAATGCCTGCAAAAGAAGTTGATAGCAATACACGTATTATTGTTATTGAAATTGATGATTTACTCATTGGCTTTGTAGTTGATTCTGTTTCCGAAGTGTTACGAATTCCTACTTCAAGTGTTGAACCTGCACCACCAGTTGTTACAGGAGTTGATTCTGAATATATTCGTGGTGTTGGTAAACTAAGAGATAAATTACTCATTTTACTTGATGTTGGTAAATTACTTTCATGTGATGAGATAGAATATTTGAGTTCACTTGGATAAAAAAATAATAATAAAAGCCCTGTTTATGCAGGGTTTTTTTATTTAATCATATAAAAATATTAAAAAAGCTTGCTATTTCAATAAAAGTTCGATATAGAACTATTATAAACATTAAAGGAGAATCATCATGAGTTGTTCTTGTCAAATGGAAAAAGATAAAATCAAGCAATTAATAGAAACCTATATGGAAAGCATTTCTAAGGCTGATGTTACCATGGCTGAAAAGTTATTTCTGCACTCTGAAAAAACTTCATTTATTAGTCCACGTGCTCATTTAAAGGGCTGGGAAGAAGTTCAAAAATTATATACACATGCAATGCCTAATTTATTTTCTGAAAGAAAACTAACTCTTGCAACTGAACCTGAAATAAATTTCTTTGGTTCAGCAGCTCTTGCAGTTTTTTACTGGGACTTTGACGCTGTTGAACGCGAATCAGGGGAAAGAATTCTCAATGAAGGGCGTGAATCTTTCTTGCTTGAAAAACAAGAAGATGGCGAATGGCGCATAGTTCATGTGCATTATTCACGCAAACCAGAACCTGACAATGCATAAGAATAGTTATTATATTTAAAAATATGTTATAGAAAATCAAGCTTCTTACGAGGTTTGATTTTCTTTTTTAATTAGCGGCTAACTTAAACAAAAAAGGGAAAGAATTAATCTTTCCCTTTTATGAATATTATTCTTTTATTCTAAAAACTATTCGTCGCCAAATTTAATGAAACCTGGGTTTACATTAGGCATAGCGTTTACGATAAGTTCAACGATACCACCATAGTGGAGGTTGTAGTTTTCAGATAATTTATTGATTTCAAGAAGTTCACGGATTTGACCTTTACAGTTTGAGCAAGGTGCACAAATGTATTTTTGAATTGAAGGATCAATACAATCAGCAAATGCATTTGCAATTTGTTCAACTTTCTTACGGCCAGAAACCATCATTCTCCAAGGTTCGATGTCGTTACGGCTCATGATAGCGAAACCAGAACCACCACCACAACAGTAGTTTTCAGCGCCATGTGGGTGCATTTCTCTGAATTGTGGAGCGATAGCTTTTAAGATATCACGTTGTGGTTTGCTGATACCCATAAGACGAGCAATGTTACATGGATCGTGAAGAGTTACAGGGAAGTTGTTACGTGAAGGATCAAGGTTTAATACACCGCTTTGAACGATATCACGTAAGATAGGGAAGCATGATTCACGTGGAGTGTTTAATGCTTGTGGAAGAACACGGTCAGCAATAACTGTTAAAGCTTTGTGAGCGTGGCCACATTCTGCCATAACAATTTTCTTTACGCCTAATTTTTTCGCAGCTTGTGCGTGTAAAAGAGCTGTACGAGCGAACTGAGCATCATCGTAGAATGTGCCGTAGTTGATTGAATCGTAAGCAGCTAAATCACTTGAAAGTGTCCATGAAAGGCCAGCAGCTTCAAAAATCATTGAGAATGCAGCAATGTTATCAGGCCATGCAATTACTTCACCAGCGTTGTGAATAAGAAGGATATCAGCACCTTCAACATCCCAAGGTGTTGTAAATTCAAAACCTGTTTCTTCTGAGAAGTCTTCATCAATAAATTCGATGCTTTCTTTACATACGTCGCCGTTCATACCTGTTGAAGAACCCACTTTCAATTGGTTCATTGAACCTTTTTCGTGTAATTCTTTAGGATACCAACCAAATTCTTGGCTGAAAAGTTTACGGATTTCACGAGCGATAAGACCGTTATCGATAGCGATTGGACAAACTTGTGCACAACGGCGGCAAAGGTTACAACGGTAAGCCATTTCAGCTAAACGTGTAACTGTTTTCCAGTTGAGTTCAAAATCACCATAACGTAATTTCGCAAATGGTTCTTTTTTGATGTATAATTTGTAAATACGGCGGAAAACTTCAGAACGGAAGTTAGGACGGTAAGCTTCGTGGCCGCCTGTTGCTTCAAATAAGTGGCAAGCATCTGAACATGAGTTACATTGCGCACAATATTCTAAGCTTGTTTCAAGCATAGGCAAGAAAGTCCAGTTATTTTCTTCTGAAAGAAGTTTTTTGAAAGCGCCTAAGAATTTATCAACAATTGCTTGTTCTTCTTCTGGAGTTTTAGGAGTAGGAATTTGAAGAAGTGAAAGAGTATCTAAATTAGTTACAAATTCAGCTGATTGTTCTGCTGTCCAAGGTGTCCACTCATGGTCAATAACTTTAACGTGTGGAACTGGTTTCAATTGTGATATAGGAAGGTCGATAAGTAAACCTTCTTTTGTTGATATATCTTTTAGTTTAAGATTTTGCATTGTTCATAGTCCTTCATAAATATATTTTCATGGTATTGAAAATAAAAGTGAATATTTTACTAAAGTTTCAGTATTTTTCTAAGGCTAATTATTTATCAGCTTTTTCTTCTTCTTGTGCAGGATTGTGCATACAAATTTCTGCCCAAGTTTTTTGACCGTCACCGTTGATGTGTGAAGCTGACCAAGTTGGCTTACGGTTTAAGTTTTTACCGATAGCTTCGTTGATGCCGTTATCATCTAAAGTTGGAGTATCATCCCAACGAATGTTGTGCCATGTAAAATATTTCATGAAAAGGTGAGCCATGTGTGTTGCAGGAACTAAAATCATAAGAGCAAATGTGTAAATTGCTAAGAAAACATAACCAGCATTAGGTAATGGATTTGTTCCTTCAATTGGTGCACCAAAGTTGAAAGTAAGGAAGTTCATAAGGAAGTCGCGGTAAGCTACGAAGTATGATTCAGTTGTTGCATAAGCTACTAAACCAAATAAAGCCCAACCACCGAAAACGATAAGGTTAAAGTAGTGTTCAGGTGTTGAGTAAGCTCTTAAAGAAGGGCTTGTAATTCTTCTTTGAAGAAGAAGGATACTACCAATTAAGATACCGATTTTACCTACTAAAGCAGTAAGGTTTGCTAATGTTTCAATGATAGAAACAAATGAACCTGTGAAAACGCCAGCCCAACCTAAAACAGCGCCGATTAATGTAAGACCGAATGATCCAAAGCAAAGGTAAATACCTGCGTGGAAAGGATATGTGCGGTTCCATAAATCACGGTTGTGTTTGAAAGTAAGGTGTAAAAGAAGCATTTCTTCTGCTAAGCCTTTAGCCATACCAACCATTGAATGTGTACGTGGTTTTTTCCACCAGTCAACTTCTTCAAGGTATGAACCACCCCAAGCAGCTCTTTCACCTTCATGTGGAACAGGGTATAGTTCCCAACGAATGTGTAAAGGACGTGACATAAATTTCTTTGCCTTTGATAAAGACAAAATCAGACAAACGACTATGGCTGCATAGCCTAAAAGGTAGGTAAGTGTAATCATGTTAAAACATCTCCATCGAGTAAATAGTATATAAACTGCATTAACTTAGCATTAGCTAACTTTTAGGTCAATAGTTTTTTCAAAAATTTATGTTATTGTATGTCATAAATAAAGTTTGTTTAATAGAACTTATAATAACTTGAAATTATTATATTATATGCATTTTATATAATATTTGTTTAGTGCAAAAGTAAAGTTTTTTATTAAAAGTTGTAAAATTTGCAAAAAAAAACTGCAAGTTTGTAAGCTTGCAGTTTTCTTTGTCAGTGAAACAATCGAAAGCAGAAATTAATATCTATATAAATTCTGTTTCGAGAGTAATTTATTATTGAATTTTTTTACCAGTTTCTTTTAACGCTTCAACGGTTACACCTAATACTTTTTTCACATTAGGGTCAGTCATTGCTGTAGCTAAACCAATAATACCAACTGGTTTAGTATTAGCTGGATTAATTGATTCAACAACTTCTAAGAGGGTTGTGATAGTTTCTTGCACTTTTGGCTCAGCTACTTTTTCAAGTATCTTTACTAAGAATGCTACGCTATTACCGAGTTTTTCAATGTCTTCAGCGGATAATGCATCTATAATCGTACCTCCAGCAGTTTTAGCTGCAGAGAGTTTCTTGAAAACATCATTTTTCTCCATTTTATCAAATGCCATAATTGCATCTTGAAAAGCAGGAGTGATTGCTGGAGACATGATATTGCAAAGATTGATTAATTTTTCTAAAGCGCTCAATGCCCATAAGATGTTTGGCACGCTAAGCATTGCTGTTTGACCAAGCTCAAGAAAATCATCTAAATCAACACGACCGTGTAGCACTTGAAATTTTTCAACTGCAACTCTAAACGCATCAGTAGAGATTGGAGTTAAAACTTCTAAAAGTCTGTTAGGTTCTTCTGCTTTTGCTTGAAGGAAAGCAAGGCGTTCTTCCATTGCTTCAAGTCGAGCAAGAATAAGTTCGTCATTGTTCATATTTTACCTCGACTTATTTTTTTCTATATAATGTAAGGTCTTTGCCTTCAAGATAGAGATTTGGTTCAAATGGAAGTTCATGCCCTTTGAGCATAATATCAAAATAAGCAAATTTAAATGCTAATTTACCCCAATAGTTAGTGTGGCTTTCGCCTAAAAGTTCAAAAGGCCCAACACCAGGAAGCGGGAACATACCAGGAAGTGGCTCAACATCATAACTAAAGTCAATCAATGAAGCTTTGTTATAACCTGTGAGGATAAAGCAGTTTGCATGTCCATCAAAAGCAAAATAATCAGTTGTGCCAGCTAAATCTTCCATGATATTATGCGCGATAACATCTACTTCAAAGTGTGCAACTGAACCAGCTTTTGAAGTTGGAATATTAGTAGTATCACCGATGATATACATATTATCCCATTTCTTTGATTTGAGGGTTTCTTTGTTTGTATCAACAAAGCCTGTAATATCAGTTACGCCTGAATCAATGAGATATTGTTGACCTAAGTTTGGTGGAATTGGCACGTATAAATCGTAAGGAATTTCATCGCCCATAACGTCGATAATAACTTTTCTTTCAGCGTCAACGCTATCAATTGACCAGTTGGTTGTAACTTTGATGTTTTTCTTTTCACATAAGCCACCAAGAATTTTTTCACCAACAGGTTTTGTGAATGCACCTGTAAGCGGAGTTACAAGTTCAATTTCAATTTGGTCACGAACACCAAGTTTTGTGAAATACCAGTCAGCCATATACACAAATTCTAAGTGAGCAACAGGGCATTTGTATGGTGATTCACAAATATGGTGCACAAGACGACCCTTTTTGAATTTCTTCATCGCGTCACGTAATTGAGTTGCACTTTCAGGTGTGTAGAATGTGAAAATATCTTTACCCCAACCATCCATCATACCTTCAACTTCTTCAGGAGCAACTCTTGCACCAGAAGCAACGATAACTTTATCATAAGTATGTGTGCTATTTTTACATGTCACTGTATTATTGTCAGGGTCAAAATTTGTAATTTCATCAATAATAAAATTTACGCCTTTAGGAATAAAATCACTTTTAGGGCGTGTGCATGATTTAATTGTTTCTAAGCCAAATGGAATGAAGAGCCAACCTGGTTGATAGTGGTGAATAGGATCACGGTCGATAATTGTTATCTCCCATTCATTTTCAAGTAATAAATGTCTCATTTTATGAGCAATCATTGTTCCACCGGCTCCAGCACCGAGTATTAGTAGTTTTTTCATTAAATAACTCCTTAAAATAATAAACATAATTGTAAGTTTATTGTTTAGAACTAAATTGTATTGTCTAAAACAAATTTTATTTATAGAACTTTTGTTTCAGAAAAAACTATACTATTGTTTTTTATACGTCAAGAAAAATCTCTAAACTTTAGCACATTAAAGCAAAGAATAGAGATAATAGTTTGGATAATTGGTAAGTTAGTTTGAAAAGGATTATTTCTTTTTAAACCAAGAAGCTTGCGGAAAATAAGCCGCAATTTGTTGTGCATTTTTATCGAAAAATGTAAGAGAATACGAATAGATATTCTGAAAATAATTTTGCTCTATAAGTGCATTTGCAATGGCTTTTTTTGTTTGAATTCCATACTGTAAATCTTCCACATGATGTGAAATAGCTTTTGCTTTTGTAAAAAGCCTAAAGCGGCCACCTTCATAATGAGTGTTTTTCAGAAAGTTTTTCAAAGTTTTACGCATAAGTGAGGGTGCATGAATTGGGCGTAACTCTTCAAAAATAAATAAAGAACCTTGCGCTTTATTGAATTGATCACGCATATCAGTTTCTGGCGATTTATCCCAATCAAGAATATTTGGGTGTACATCAATGAATTCTTTTTTTACTAAAAAGAAGTCAACACCAAGTGATTGTCTTTTCTCAATCCAAATTGATGTTGCTAAATCTTTACCGCTTTGAATTGCTTTATCAATTAAAGTTTCATCAAAAAGCCAGAAATCAGATTCTATAAAAAGAACATAGTCAAATTCGCAATTTTCTTTTATGTATGCATAGCCTTTTTGCACTAAATCCCTAGCGCCAGTTCTATGCCCAGTATTTGTATTAAACTCAATTACTTCTGCTTTATCTTTTGTTTCATCGTCAAGTACATAGCCATCTTTTTTACCATTATGCGCAATAAAAAGGGTATAATTATGCATATTCCAAAAATCTTTGATAATTTGAACAAGGGCTTTTGCATCTTCAACGCGAGAGTAAACTCTAATAATTACAGCTATATTTTTCATGTGTGAATCCAAGTTAATTTATTCAAAAAATCTTTTTTCAAGAATATGTGCCAAGCGGTCAAGCCCTTTTCTTTGAAGAGCAGAAATAGGCAAAGCATCAGGGTAGAGCAAATCAAGATTTTCTTTTTGCTCTTCAGTTGCGCTTTCCCATTTATTAAGTAGAAGTAGGAATGGCTTTTCGGTAAGTTCCATCTCCATGATAATATTGTTAACAGCAAGAATTTGTTGTTCTACATTTGGGTGAGAAGCGTCAGCAACATGCAAAAGAAAATCGGCTTCTTCTAATTCTTCAAGGGTTGCACGAAAAGCTTCTGTCAAATCTTTCGGAAGATTTCTAATAAAACCAACAGTATCAGCAAGTACAAGTTCATGCTCTTTTGGAAAACGTAATCTTCTTGTAGTTGGGTCAAGCGTTGCAAAAAGTTTATTTTCAGCAAGAACATCAGAATTTGTTAACGCATTTAATAAAGTAGATTTTCCAACGTTAGTGTAACCAACAAGCGAAACAATAGGAAGGTTTGACTTATTTCTTCTTTGGCGAACTTGTTGTCTTTGTTTACGTAATTGCATTAAGTCGTTTTTGATTTTTGCTATGCGATCACGAATTCTACGTCTGTCTGTTTCAAGCTTTGTTTCACCAGGCCCACGCCCACCAATGCCACCCATAAGCCTATCCATAGCAGGTTTTTTGCCAATGAGTCGAGGAAGAGTATATTTTAGTTGAGCCATTTCAACTTGCAATTTACCAGCTTTAGTTTTTGCATGCTGCGCGAAAATATCAAGAATGAGTTGCGTTCTATCTAGAACTTTTCTTTCAGTCATTTCAGCTATATTTTGTAATTGTGCTGGCGCTAAATCGTTATCAAAAATAACAAGTCCGGCTTGCCCTTGCAAGGCTAAAATTTCAAGTTCTGCAAGTTTTCCTTCACCAAGCACAGAGCGTGGATGAATGCGTGAAACCCTTTGAATGAGAGTATCAACAACCAAAATGCCAGCTGTTTTAGCTAAATCAGCCAATTCTTGTAAATGCAATTCTTGGATATTTTTAGGGGCAGTGGCAACTGAAACGAGGATAGCACGCTCAGAATATTTGGCATCAGCTTCAACGCTATCTTTTGTTACTCTTTCAAGTTCACTTTCTAAGTTATCAACATAATTGAGGATATCAATATCAAATTTATCCCAAGGCTCAGCAGGGTATACTTTATATGCTTTATCATCAACGCTTTGCGGTAAAAGGTGCGCATAATGCATTTGAACAGGATTACCATGCGGATTAACAGTAAAAACTTGCAAACAGTCAAGGCGCAAGAAAAGCATATCCATTAAATCTTCTTGCGTGATGCCTTCCATGTCTAAATGTGTGTGGAGTAAGCGCAAAGCACGCAATTTTCCGGAAGAAAGGCGTTCTCTTGGAAGTTCTGGAATAAATAAACCAGACGAGGTGCCAACAATAACCATAAGAACACTGCCCGTTCTGTCAATAATCAAACCAATTTGCTTATTGATAAGACGTGAAACAGCGCATAGTTCATGGGCTTGATCATTCGTATAACCACGACTGTCATTATATTTTCTTTTTCCAAGATTTGTTATTGCCTTGATTTCACTTGATTTTAAACCAGTGATATTTCCTTCAATTTTAGCAGCTATGACTTTTCCCCTTCTATTTTTTTGGGGAAAGCAAAAATTACTTCTAAAAGCAATATTTTCACTTTCCCCAATATTAACTTATCAAAATTTCAACTTATTATTAGTTGAAACTTATATTAATGTTATGAGATATAATTTATTCAGATAAATAACCTGTAATCATTGCATCATATTCTGATGTTCTTTTGAATGTATCAGCAGCCATTTTTTTACGGAATTCAAGATTGATTTCCATATTGTTTTCTTTTAAAAGTTCTTCAGCTTTTGCATAATCATTGAAATCAGAAAGCACAAGAATTGAGTGATAGTTTTTTGAAGAAGCACGAAGAAGGCATGGGCCACCTATATCAATTTCTTCAACCATATCACGAACTGGCAATTTTTTTTCTAAAGCTGTTTTGAAATCGTAAAGATTTACAACAACTAAATCAAATGGTTCAATTTCGTGGCCAGCTAAAGTGCCAAGATGGTCGCTGTTATCTTTATCAGCTAAAATTCCGCCATGAATTTTTGGGTGAAGAGTTTTTACACGTCCACCTAAAATTTCAGGAAAACCAGTAACAGAGCTAACTGCAGTTACAGGTAAACCTAATTCTTGTAAAAATTTTAATGTGCCACCTGTTGAAACAAGTTCTACATTGTTTTTTACTAAGAATTTAGCAAATTTTTCTAAATTATCTTTATGCGTTACGCTGATAAGAGCGCGTTTAATAGGAAGCATATCCATAATAAAGCTCCTTTATTATTTTATTTCTTCACTTGGATGGAGTGCAGAAA
>CAYJIN010000022.1:0-29586 GCA_964370245.1 uncultured Desulfovibrionaceae bacterium | reverse complement strand
TGATTTTCTAGCTATTTAGAAAATCAGATTATTTAAAAATGTGGCGGAGAGGAGGAGATTCGAACTCCTGGACGGGGATTAGCCGTCACACGATTTCCAATCGTGCTCCTTCGGCCAACTCGGACACCTCTCCGTGTGAAGAAAATCTATACTAGACTTCCTTATCATTTGCAAGCTTTTTTTCATAACACAAAAAAGATTTTGCTCAAACGAAAAAAGTTATAAGCAAAATCCTTCTTGAATAAATTTTCTAGTTTGATAACTCTCTGTTATCTAAATACTTTTGTAGCTATTATAATATAATTAATTGTTATGGATCACAAAAGTGTCTTTACCTTTTCTTTTTGCTAAATAGAGGGCTTCATCAGCAGTTTTGAATAGTTTTTCATAGGTGTTAATTTCGTCAGAGTAATTAGCAACACCTAAAGAAATTGATAGTTTAATTTCTTCACCATCTTCTGTTATATAAGTGTCTTGTAAATTGCTTCTTAGCCTTTGAAAGATATCTGCAATTCTATTATCGTTACAGCCTTGTCTTAGAAAAATCACAAATTCATCTCCACCAAAACGACCGAGCACGTCTAATGGTCTAAGCTGTTCTTCCAAGAGTTTTGCAAATTTGTGAAGAGTTTCATCTCCTTTTAGATGGCCAAAGTTGTCATTAATTAATTTGAAATTGTCAAGATCTATCACAAGCATTGCACCGCTTTGATGTATTTCAAGGTGTTGTGTAACTCTCTTTATAAAACCTAATTTATTATAGAGACCAGTTAATGTATCAGTATCTACTTTTTTCTCTAATTCTAATATAATAGCGTCATATGTTTCGTTAGAAACCAAAAAGAGAAGAAATATCGCTGCAACATAAAAAATTAATAATAAGTATATTCCAACTGTTACCGCATTTATTATAAAAGGAATACTATTTATTGGTAAACATAATATATATGAATTGTAAATCAAATATAGGATAAGCAATAACATTAAAGAATTTAATGCTCTAATTAAAAAGTTGTTTTTGATAATTTTCTTCGTTGCATTTACAGGGAAAAAGATCATAAATGCAATTATAACAAATATGTGCACAGCAAAAGAAAGTTGCGCATCTATGACAACTAAATCACTATTACTGTAAATTTCATACAGTGGTGTGCTTGAGTATAAAGAATATATTCCGGATGTTGCTGCTCGAAGTACAAAAAAGTGCATGAGTGGGCCTAATGTAAAGCCTATTAATCCCATGAACTTATCTTCGAAAAGGACGAGCACTTCTAATAAAAATATAAAAGAGAATATAATATAAACAAGTATTGGATAACTATAAAAGTAGTGAACGCCAATACTCATCAAGTATACATTAAATAAGGGTATAAAATATTTTAAGCTTTTATGAAATCGCTCTTTCTGCAAATATCTTTTTCCCAACATCAGGCAAGCAAAAGAATGAATATATGCTAATATAAAAAATGAAATTGGTTGCATAAAATTACACTCCTTGTACCATACAACTTTTGAAGTAATAGCATAGAACACTGCACTAGAAAGCGATCATTCCTTGTCTATTAAAGGAGTTTGCACAATACGTAAAACAGCATAGAAAATTATTTGTTTACTTTAACATAAGTTCTAATAATTTGCAAGTTTAGTTATTTTAAAAATTCTTTTCTTTTTTTATTAATATTTGTTTAATAACACTTATGACAATCTTTAAAATTTTTATTTATTTTAGGAGTTTAACACTGCACTAGAAAGGGAATTGTAGTGGTATTGCATTGGATTGATTATTGTATTACGAAACTAATACTTAAATGTAAGTAAAAATAAGCAGCGAAGTTAGTTAAACATATAGCATAACATTTTCTCAATTAGTATAAACTTATCTAAATAATTTCCGATACTAGTTGTGTAGGCTATAAAATTGTAGTTTCTTATAAGGAGTTTGTGTATGTTTTCAATCGAAAAAAAATTAAATATTTTAATAGGGTCTCTATTAATTGTTCTCGCCTCCGTGATAATATTTATTAATTCAATATACGATAGAATAAGCATGCAAGAGCAGCTTATAAATCAGCAAATTCCACTTTTTTCGAAAGAAATTGTTAATACAATTGATAGCAAAATTCTTGAACCAGGCAGAGCACTTGATCTTATCATTAAAAGCCCAACTCTTCAGGATTGGATTGCAGAAGGCGAACCAAATGATAAGCTTGATACTATATACTCCATGCTTAATTCAATTTTATCAACTTATGGCACACTTGGAGCAAATTTTGTTTCAAATCAAACCAAGCAATATACCGATTTAAATGGCACTAAAAAAGATTGGGCTTATAGAGTAAGCGATAAAGATACATGGTTTGCAGCTTTTAGAGATAGTAATGCTCAAACAAATATTGTTGTGTATGTAAATGACCCTGTTTGGGGGTATAAAGCATTCATCAATAGAAGGGTTGATCATAATGGGGAATTTGCTGGATTGCTTTCTGCTGCTATTGATATTCGTGACTTTGCTGAAGAACTAAGTTCTAGAACAATTGGTGAAGACGGTAATACTTTTTGCGTTGATTTAGATGGATTTATTAAAATGCATAGTGATACATCACTTATCAATAAAAACATTGTTGAAGTTTATCCAGAATATACAGAAATTTTTCCACAAATAAAAAATAATGATACTTTTTTTGCTGAGTATGAAGGTAAAACTAGAGGTAAAAATGATAATAGATTTACATTAAGCACTTTTTTACCAACTTTAGGATTATATCTTATAACAGAAGCTTCAGAAAATGAATTTCTTGCTGAAGGACAAAATGCAATGCTTGTAAGTATTGGGATTTCAGCTCTTCTTACATTTCTTTCGCTTGTTCTTGCATTTATTTTAATTAGAGGAATAGTAATACCTCTCAAACGCACAGCACAATTTGCTGAGGATGTGAGCAAAGGTGAATTAAATAAAGAATTTAAACTTTCTCGCAATGATGAAATAGGAATACTTGCTGATTCATTAAGAGCAATGGTTATATCTTTAAGACAAAAAATTGAACAAGCAGAACAAGCAAGTGAACTTGCAAATGAACAAATGCACACTTCTGAAAATGCTAGAAAAGAAAGTGATGCACAACAAGTAAAAATAAGAGAAATTCTTGAAGCTATTTTTAAATCATCAAAAGGTGCAGCAGATATTTCACTTGCTCTTAATGATGCAATTAAACAACTCAATACTGAAAACTATTCAATACAGCAAGGAACAGTTGAACAGATACAGCAAATAGAAACTACAAGCGCAGCTTTAGATATGATGGTTGGAACTTTTACAAAAATAATGCAGCTAACTGAAGAAGCTGCTCTCAAAGAAGATAAATCAAGAGAAATTGCCCTTGCTGGTGAAGATAAGGTAATGGCAGTTATTGAAGCAAATGAACAGGTTACAGAAAATGCAAATAATATGCGCTTGGCTATGAACGAATTACATAACCAAACTATAGGCATCAGCAATATTGTTGAAACAATAACAGATATTGCTGATCAAACAAATCTTCTCGCCTTGAACGCAGCAATTGAAGCAGCAAGAGCAGGTGAAAGCGGAAGAGGTTTTGCAGTTGTTGCTGATGAAGTACGTAAACTTGCTGAAAAAACAATGCTTGCTACAAAAGATGTGAGTATTGCAATATCACAAGTGCAAAATGCATCATCAAGAAATGAACTAAATATGGATAAAACATATTCTTCAGTTAATAAAGCAACTGAGCTTGCAAATGAAGCTGGTGAAGCGCTTAAGTCCATTGTTTCTCTCTCAAAAGAAAATGCAGAGCAAGTTCGTGATATTGCAGAATCTGTTTCCGGATTATCAGCAGATAGCTCAAGGATTTCACAGGGAATGAAATCAGCCGCATATATCACTGAACAAACTGCTAAAGGAATAAATACTTCTTCACAAATATCTGAAAATCTAATTACACAAGCTAAAAAGCTTGATGATGTAATATTAAGTTTACAAAAAACTTCTGATTTACAATAGATAATTAAAAAATTTTTTAAAATCCTTGAGGTTGTTAGAATACGACTTCAAGGATTTTTTATCTCTGCAAAGTTTAATACTTCTCTATATTATTCTGAAAGAATAGTCTTTTAAAAAGTAAAAGCCCAATTTTATTCATAAAGGTAAGGGGAGTTTGTGAATAAATAGGGCTTTTTTTTTGTAAGGCATAAGGTTAAAGGTTAATGGGAGGGGGATTTTTATTTTTTTAGAGTGTGAACATAAGCAGCAAGGTCAGCAATGTCTTTTTCAGAATATGTTTTAAATATCTTCTTCATTGGCTTCCATTTACTGCTTTCATCATCTCTAATTCTTTTTAGGTTCATGACAAAATCATCTTCTGATAATTTATTCAAACCATGTTTACTGCCATCAGCCATATGACAGGAAGTGCAACTTTGATAGAGTGACATTCCGTTTTTTGTGTCTGCTGAAAGAGCAAATCCAGATGAAAATGAAACAAAAAGGCAAGTTAATAAGGCAGTTGTAACTAAACGCATAAAAACTCCTTTTTAAATAATTGAATAGACAAGTCAATTTTCAAGGTTATAAAATCTATATAAAGCAGTTTTTATTTTAAATCAAGTTTTTTATGAATACATAAAGAAATAAAATTGTTTTGTAATAAACAAAATCTTATAAAAGAATCAAAAATTATTTATAAAGTGTTTATATTTAGTAGTTTTTGAGCATTTTTCCCAGCAATTAATGCCTTTTCGTCGAGAGTGAGCGAAGTTTCATACAATGCTTTTAGTTCTTCATTCGCACAGCTCCAAGGTGCATCTGAAGCAAAAAGAATTTTTTCAGCACCATGCTTTCGAACGATTTTTTCAAATTTTTCAACTGGAAATTTACAAAAACCCATAGCAGTATCGAAATAAACATCTTTACCCGCTAACAGATCATACACCTCATCCCATTGCTTATAAGAACCAAGATGCGCAATAACAATTCTTTCTCCTGCAAATTCATCTGCTAATTTTGCAAATTTTTCTGGTGAACTTTTATAAGGTGGTGGCATTCCATCATCTTCGCCTGCATGAAAAAGAAGTAGTAAACCTTTTTTAAGTGCGTATTCATAAGCTTTCATCATTGTAGAATCTAACAAATGAAAATTTTGATATTCAGTATGAAGTTTTATTCCGTGTAAACCTAAATCAGCAATATAATCAATATCTTTTTTATAGTCTTCAGTGTGTGGAAACATTGAACCAAGGGGTATTATGCGCTTATTATTGATATTTGCTGCCCATTCGTTCAGGCTAATAGTTTGTGATGCCTTTGTAACAATTGGAGCTAGAACTGAGTAATCAATCCCCCAATCATCCATATTTTTTACAAGCCCTGAAATAGTTCCGTCATGGCAAGCTTCAAGTTTTCCATCACCTATATGTGTAAGAATACTCATTGCTTTTGGTGCAAGAAAATCAGGGAATGCGTGTGTGTGAAAATCAATAATCATATATTATTAGCTCTTAATTATTTGAAGATTTACTTGAAAAAAATGTGACAATATAAAAAGAAATTCCAGCAATTACTAATGTAGGAACTATAGCATTAATTTTATATGGCAGAACTGGTGTAAGCGTGAAAAACACATAAGAAGTAAGTCCACAAAGCATAGATGCAAGTGCGCCTTTTGCATTGGCTTTTTTCCAATAGAGTCCTAAAACAAAAGGAAATAAAAATACTGCTTCTAATCCACCAAAAGCGAAAAGATTAATCCACACAAGTAAATCAGGCGGATTCAAAGCAGCTAGAAAAACGCAAATCCCTAATATTGCAGTAACAATAAAAGATGAAGAACGTATTTTCTTTTCTTGCATTTGTGAAATATCACTTTTTAATATGAAATGGATATACAAATCTTTTACAATTGCCGCCGATGCAAGCAAAAGCATAGTGTCAACGGTTGACATAATTGCAGCCATTGGCCCAGCAATAAATACACCTGCCCAAAAAGGCGAGAAAAGTTCAAGTGTTAGGGTTGGAATAACCAAATCGCCACTTGCTAAATCAGGGTAAAGCACACGCCCAAATGCGCCGCATAAATGCACTGATAAAAGAAGAAAACCAATAACTATTGTTCCAATTAACATAGCTTGTTGTAATGCTTTAGTATCTTTAAAAGCTAAACATTTTTGCACTGTTTGCGGTAAACCTAAAATTCCAATACCAACTAAAACCCAAAAAGATAACATCATAGGAATAGGAACAGCTGATTTTTCAGGGGTTGATCCACCTCCATAAGGTGAAATCAAACCAGGATCAATAGCTTTTAGCGACTGAACCGCATTTGAAACGCCATCCGTTGCTTGAATTACAACATAAAGCAGCGCACAGGAGGCTATCATCATCACAATACCTTGTAATGTATCTGTAATTGCAACAGCTCTAAAACCGCCAATACTTGTATATAAAATCACAGTAAAAGCAAAAAGCATAAGCCCTGTTTCATAGCTATATCCTGTAATTGATTGAAAAAGCCTAGCTCCGCCAATAAATTGCGCTACCATGGCAGCAGAGAAAAATAATACTAAGGCGATTGACGCAATAAGAACGATAGCAGATGATTGATATCTTTTATAAAGAAAATCTGTCAGCGTTACGCAATTGAGTTCACGAGTTACTTTCGCAAATTTTGTTCCTAAAACACCGAGAGTAAGAAAAGTTGTAGGCACTTGTATCATAGCAAGTAAAACCCAACTAAGCCCAATGCTATACGCAACACCAGGGCCACCCACAAATGAAGATGCTGAGGCATAAGAAGCTGTAACAGCCATTGCAAGCACAAAGCCGCCTAATGAACGTGAACCTAAAAAATATTCTTCTAAAAAAGTATTTTTTCCGTTCAATAAAGATGACTTAGCCATATTTCTTGCGTAAAATGCAATCCCTATTGAAAGAAGAAGATAAGCTATAAGAGGATAGAGTGCAGTTTTCAAGTTTTATTCCTCATTTTTTTTGAAAATTTTTTTAATTAATAAATACACAGCAAAACAGCATAATGGATAACCCAAAATACACGAAAAGAAAAACCACGCTGGGAAACCCATAATATAAGTATATTCTTCAACATCGCCTGAACCAAGGCCATATGCTGTAACGATTGACCATAAAAAATACGCAAAGTAGAGCAAGAATGTAGAGCCTACTTCTTTTTTTATTTGTTTATTTTCAGTGTTCACTAAATTTCCTTTTCTTTTTTTTATGTCTCCGACGGCCTAAGGGAGTGACTCCCTTAGGAATCCCCTTTTATGAGTTTATCATTTTTCTGTTATTATATTTTGATTTATTATGATTTGAGTTCTTTGTTGCTGGTTTACTTTTTCTTTTGAAATCACAGATTTCAAAAACAACAACTCGAAAAAATTTTCAATTTTTCCGACAACAGTGATGGATATCAATCACGATTCAAGACTTGACTTGAGCAAGTGTTGATAATTGTATAAAGAGTTAGAAAAATTTTATCTATAAGAAATGATTAGTAAAAAATAATTTAAAGTTTTGTAAGGAAGGGGAGGGTTTGGGAGGGGAAACCTCAGACTTTTTTCAAAAAGTTGTGGTTTCACCTCCCAAGAAAAAATTATCCCAACAACTTCTCTAAAATTTTTACAGTTGAAACAGCGTCTTGCGCATAAGCATCAGCATTGATATAGTCGCTATAATCTTGTGTTACAACTGCGCCACCAATCCAAACTTTACAGTTGAAATCGTCATTTTTAAGAAGTTCAGTAAATTCTTGCATACGTGGCATAGTAGTCGTCATAAGTGCTGATAATCCAACAGCATGCGCCTTGTGTTTTTTTGCTTCTGCTAAAATTGTTTCAGCTTTCACGTCTTTACCTAAATCAATAACTTTATAGCCATGATTTTCTAAAACTAAGCCAACAATATTTTTTCCGATATCATGAATATCGCCTTCAACAGTAGCTAAAATTACAATTGCTTTTTCAATTGATTTGCCTTGAGCAAGCATAGGCTGTAAAAACTTGAAAGCCTTTTGCATGGTTTCAGCTGAGCGTAAAAGCTGTGGAAGGAAATATTCTTTCTTTTCGTATTTTTCGCCAACAATATTTAAAGCTGGAATTAAATTTGTATTGATAATATCAAATGCTTCGCTTCCTTTTGCAAGCTCTTCTTCAATAAGTGGAAGAATATTTTCTTTATCGCCTTTGATGATTGCATTTTCTAAGCTAATTTCTTGGCTTTCATTTTTTTCAACTTTAGCTTGAGTTTGTGCACCAGCTTGAGCAGTATAATTTGCATAACAATCAATAAAATTGCTTGCTTCTTTATCGTGACCAAGAAGAAGATTTACACTATCAAGGCTTTCTTTAAAGCGAGCATTTGAAGGATTGCCAATACAAGAATCAAGACCTGAAGCTGCTGCTAAACCTAAGAAAGATGCATTGATGAGTTCACGTGCAGGCAAGCCAAATGAAATATTTGATAAACCAATTGTAGTTGCTAAACCATTTTTACGGCAATATTCTAAAGTTTCTAAAGCTGCTTTTGGCGCTGTTGGGTCAGAAGCTGCAGTAAGCGCAAGCACATCAACAACAAGCATATCTTTTCCAAGACCGTATGATTGCGCACTTGCAACTAATTTTTCAATAATTGCAATTCTATCTTTTGCAGTTTTTGGCAAATCAGAACCTTGCAATGGAAGAAGAATAGTTGGGCAACCCCAAAGTTTTAGATATTCAGCTAAAGCTTCCATGCGGCCTGTTTCACCACTAATTGAATTTACAAGGCATGAAGCAGGATATACAGGAATTGCATTTAATAAAGCTTGTGTGTTTGATGAATCAACAACAAGTGGCATTGTGTATTTTGAAATAAGCTGTTCAACCATATATGGAAGGAAAACAGGCTCATCAACATGCGCTGCACCAACGTTTACATCTAATAGATTTGCTCCAGCTTCAATTTGCTCTTCAGCGTATTGCATAGCAAGGTTTACAGATGAATTTTGAAATTCAGCGCTGAGTAATTTTTTACCAGTTGGATTGATACGTTCGCCAATAAGCGCAATGCTATGATCTGCACCAATTGTAACAAGTTCTGAACGTGAAGTTATTCTTACACCTTTTTCAGAACGTCTTTGTGTGAATTTGCTTTTATCAAGAGGTTTTGATTGTATTAAATCACGCAAACATGAAATATGTTTTGGGCTTGTTCCACAACAACCGCCAAGCATTAACGCACCTTTTTCAGCTATTTTATAGGTAATTTCTGCAAATGGTTCAGCAGGTAGGCGAAACACAGTTTCATTATTAATAAGTTCAGGTAAACCAGCATTTGGTTCAGCAAAAACAGGCACATTTGAATGTTTTAAAAGCTCTTCAACAATTGGAAGCATTTCTTCAGGGCCAGCACCGCAGTTTACACCAATTGCAGTTACGCCCATGTTTTCCATTGTTGCGGCAAAAACTTTAGGTGATGAGCCAGTAAGAGAAGTTTCGCCTTCAAAAGTCATTGAAACAAAAATAGGTAAGCTACAGACTGATTTTGTTGCTGCAACAGCAATTCTTGCTTCTGCGATATCGAATTGAGTTTCAATAAAAATTAAATCAACGCCACCATCAGCCAAGCCCTTTGCTTGTTCTTGATAGACTTCAAAAAGTTCTTGTGGTTCACCTTCACCAAGAGGGCGAAGAAGTTTGCCAGTTGGGCCAATATCACCAGCAACAAACATTGGTTGTGATAGTTTGCTTTCTTCAATTGCTTCTCTAGCAACTTTGGCCATAGCTTTATTATAATCATACGCTGAAAGTGAAGACGGAAGTTTATATTTATTACCACCAAAAGTTGATGTAATAATAATATTTGTTCCTGCATTTAAATAATCTGTGTGAACTTGCTTGATAATATCTTTATTTTCCATTGCAAATTCAGCAGGATTTGCAGTAGAAGGCATTCCTTTTTCTTGTAATTGTGTGCCCATAGCACCATCAATAAGTAAAAAAACATTTTCATCTAACAACTGCTTGATAAGTGACATAAAAAAATACTCCAAATAAGATAAAAAAATATTTATTATCTATCAAAAAATTTCAACAAGAAAAAGATTGAAAATAATAAAGGAATGGTATATGTTAACAAGAATACAAGAACTGCCGATTACAAAACCCGCAATGCAGTTATTTACTAAAAGGGATGTAAACGTGTCAAAAACAAATAGCACATCTAAAAACAAAAGTCTAGCCGAAGATGAGAAGCTAAAAAATAGTGTAAGCACTAAAAATAGCAAGAAAAAAACATCGGCAACCAAAGCGTCAGAAGTTGATGATACAAGCCTTGATTTAGATGAAGATAAAACTATAACCAGTAAAGAAAAAAAATCGTCAAAAAAGAATGAGAGTGAAAGCGTAATCGAATTTGAAATTATTGACCCAGAACTTGAAGAAAAGTCAAATGTAAAATCGTCATCAGATGAAGAAAATATTATTGATATTGAAACTTTAGATGATGAGAATGATGATTTAGATGAGAATGACGAAAGTGACGATAACCTCTTTACAACAGCAAACGATATTGATTTTGATAGTTATGATGAATATTCCGATGATGATGTTCTCAATCAAAACTTAAATGCTCTTCCTGCGGAAAATTCAGGTAACTTACCAGAAATAGCAAAGCCAAGGCTTCCTAATGTATTTTCTAAAGATGGACTAAATCTTTACTTGTCTGAAATATCATCTTTTCCGATGCTAAAACCTGAAGAAGAAGTTGAACTTGCTCAAAAAGTGCGTGATCATAACGATCCTGACGCTGCTTTTCGTCTTGTTTCTTCACACTTGCGCTTAGTTGTTCGTATTGCAATGGAATTCCAAAGAAGATGGATGCAAAACGTGCTTGACCTTGTGCAAGAAGGAAATATTGGCTTGTTGCGTGCAGTAAATAAATTTGACCCTGATAAAGGCATCAAGTTTTCCTATTACGCAACTTTCTGGATTCGCGCCTATATCCTAAAATTTATCATGGACAATTGGCGCATGGTAAAAATTGGTACAACCCAAGCGCAAAGAAAGCTTTTTTATAACCTTAACAAAGAAAAACAAAAGCTTATTGCACAAGGTTTTGATCCTGACCTTGAAGTATTGTCAGAAAGACTTGGCGTTTCAAAAGAGCAAATTGTTGAAATGGAACAAAGGCTTGATTCAACTGATATGTCTTTAGACATGCCTGTTGGCGAAGAAAATAATACTGTTTCAAGGATTGATTATCTACCTGCACTTACGCAAGGCGTTGAAGAAGGTTTTGCAGAAAATGAAATAACTGATATTATTCATGAAAAGCTTGAAAAGCTTCTGCCAAAACTTTCTGATAAAGAAATTTTTATTCTAGAAAATAGGCTGCTTACTGATGATCCTATTACTTTACGAGAAATTGGTGAGAAATATAATGTTACTCGTGAAAGAATTAGGCAATTAGAGGCAAGACTTGTCGCTAAAATGAAAACTTATCTTACTGATGAAATTGAAGACTTCTCTGAAGATTGGATACAACAATAATGCAACATACTGGTTCAAAAGCATTTTTTATAAAAAGATTAATGGCAAAGCATAAAGTAAAATTTATGCTTTGTCTTGGCGCTTTATTTTCATTTTCACTTTCTTCATGTGTTTTTAATACAAACTATAAACAAAGTGATAATGCTGATATAACATATTCTTTTCTCTTGCTAGAAAATGCAATCCGTAACAATGATATTGAAACGGTTGAAAAATCTTCACAATATTTGCTAGAAAATGACCCTCTTGAAGCACCTCTTATTGATGTTGCAACTTGGTATCTCGTAAATGAAAATTATAATGAAGCAAAATCTTTGCTTTCAAAATTAGTAAAGGAAAGTCCGACTGATATAAATATTCTTCTTCTTTATGCAGAAACTTTGGTTGAAATGGACAAATTAGATGAAGCAAAAGAAGTTTTAGCAGAATTTGTGCAGTCAAATCCAACTAATACAAATGCATTTTTAGAATTAGCTATATTCTATATAAATATTCAAAACTATCAAGAAGCGAATGATCTTTTTGAGCTTTTTCCTGCTGAGAAATTAACTCCTATTTCTCTCTATTACCATGCACAAAGCTTGCATTTTTTAGGAAAGACTGATCTAGCGAAAGAAAAACTTCTTCAAGCAATCAAAATTCAACCTGATTTTGTTGAAGGCTTGTTAGAACTTGCAATTATAGAAGAAAATTTAGATAACACTGATAAAGCATTAGAATATTATACACTTATTCATACTTATGAACCGTCAAACTTAGATATTATTTCACAACTTATTTTTACCTATATTTTAAAAGGTGATTATAAAAAAGCAATGCAAATTGCGCATGAAAGTGAACAAAGTGATATTCTCCTTATGCAAATAATTCCAGCACTTATTGAGCAAGGTTACTATAAAGAAGCAAAAGTAACTATGGAAAAATTCAAGTCTAATGAAGACGATTTTGCATATAATGAAGAAGTGCTTTTCTATCAAGCTGCTCTGGTGTATGAAGAAGAAAGAGATGCAGCAGAAGCATTGAAATATCTTTATCAAATTCCTGAATCAAGCGAAAATTTTCTTAGAGCTTTACGACTTATTATTGAACTTGAAATAAGCGAAGAAATGTATGCTGAAGCTCTTTTCCATGTTGAAAAAGGTTTAGTAGAAACAAATAAAGCAGATATCGAACTTTTTCATTTGAAAATTCAGCTATTTTATGCAATGAATCAAGAAATTGAAGCACTTGAATTTGCCAAACAAGAAGCAAATAAAGCTCTTGAAAAAACCATAGGTTCTTTTTATGATGCAGAAGCATTATATTATTATGGTGGATTGCTCATACTTGATAAAAAAGGCGCAGAAGGCGAAAAATATCTCAAAAAAGTGTTTAGCTTTGTTCCAGATCATTATGAAGCAATGAATTCACTTGCTTACTATTATGCGGTTGAAGATATTCATATAGATGAAGCTCTTGAACTTATTACAGAAGCAGTAAAAAATAGCCCAGATAAATCACATTTTCTTGATACTCTTGCTTGGGTAGAATATAGAATGGGTGAATATAAAAAAGCTTATAAATCAATAAATGATGCCATTTCATTGCAACAAAATGAAAAAATTGATCCTACAATGTTAGAGCATTATGGTTTTATTGCTCTAAAACTTGGCTATAAAGAAAAAGCAAAAGATGCTTTTATCAAAGCATTGGAAGGCACACCAGAAAACCCTGAGGCAATTCGCCTAGAACTGGATAAATTATAATGAAAAAATTACATTTATTATCTTTATTTTTATTATTCTTTCTTTCAGCTTGTTCAAAGCAAGTAAGCCCAACTATTGAAGGCTTATCCCCAGAAGAAGCACAAGAGAATGAAACTTATGTTGATTCAGCAGAAGATCGTTGGAATGCAATGCTTATAAACATTCCTAATGCTTATCCTTTTCTTATGGAAGGATCTTTACGTGTTGGCGATGAAGATAGAACACAAAGAGTCAACTATCTTTTATGGGGTAATCCGCATAAACCTTACCGTTTAGACTTAACAGTTGCCAGCAGAAATGCATTTCAAGCATATCAAGATGAAAACGGTGTTATTCTTTATATACCAAGCAAGAATATTGCCTATCATTACAATGAATTAAAATCAGCTTTAGATGTTATGCAAATTGAACTTCCGTTTGGACTTACAGAAGTTATTGCATTTGCTCAAGGCAGAACTGCTTATGGTTTGCGTAATCTCAGCTATACAACAGCTACTTATAATGAAGAAAATAATTCTTATACTTACGTTATTCCATTTAGTCAAAAAGAAAATAATGCACTCTACGGAACATGGGTAATTGATGAATTTGCAAGACCAATATTATGGGTTGGCAGTGAATGGACAATCACTTTTGAGTATGAAAAGAATAAAACAAATAAAGACACTGGCGAAACTATAATAACACAAAAACCAAACAAAATCTCTGGTGCAAGTATTGATTCAAAAGTGTTCATACTCTTTATTCGTGAAAATGAACTCAAATCTCTCTATGATAAAAGTGAGCTCAAACTTGAGCTTCCACACGATGTTCGTGCAGTTTACTAACCTAAAATAAGCTAATACTAAAAAAATTTAACGATATTATTTACACAGTAAAAGTGGAGGAGACTTATATGTGTTTAGCAGTTCCAGTTCAAATTACAAAAATTATTGATGAAAAAACAGTTCAAGTAAAGCTCGCTGAAGAAAGTTATGCAGAAGTAGGCACAGCACTTTTAGTTGAAGAACCAAAAGTTGGCGATTACATCATTACTCATGCCGGTTTTGCTCTACGTGTGTTAGATATTGTTGAAGCAGAAGAAACTCTAAAACTTTTTGCACAAATTGCTGAAATGCAAGCCAGCGGCGTAGCATAGTTTTTTAGTTTTATTGTTTTTTTATTCTTGAGAGGGGGAAAACCGCGCTTGAAAGCTTGGTCTTCCCCCTCTCAAACTCTCCCCCTTTCCATACAACTTTTCAATAATTTAAAATTATTAATAAATAATTAATTTGCAGTAAAATATACTTTTTTCAAAAGTTAGCATTTAGCAAAAATAAAATATTATTCTTGCTTTTGTTTTTAATGTTAGCTTAAACTATTCAGTTTTTTTTAGAATATGCTTTAACAAGAAACTTGTATCTAGATTTAATTTTTTTAAGGAAAGGGGAGAGCTCGAGAGGGGAAAACCTCGCTTTTTTAAAAAAAACGTGGTTTTCCCCTCTCGAAAATAACATTTATAAAATAAATAAAAATAATATAAAAATTAATCGTTTAAATCAAAAAGTGCTTTTGCAAAATCGTGCGGGTTGAATGGGCGTAAATCTTCTAACTTTTCGCCTAAACCAATGTATGTGATTGGTGATTTGAATTGGTTAGCGATAGCTAGCGCAACACCACCTTTTGCTGTTCCGTCAAGTTTTGTAAGAATAAGCTCAGAAATTTGTGCCGATTCTGAGAAAAGCTTGGTTTGCTGAAGCGCATTTTGACCTGTTGTTGCGTCGATAACTAAGATTGTTCTGTGCGGTGCGCCTTCATGCTTTTTAGCGATTACACTTTTGATTTTTGTAAGCTCTTCCATGAGGTTAGTTTTTGTGTGTAGACGACCAGCGGTATCTATATATATGATATCATATTTGTTCTCACCATTGAGGGCTTTTTCCATGGCTTCATAAGCTACTGCTGCTGGGTCAGCGCCGTGTGTTTTTGAATAGAAATCAACGCCAATTCTTTCTGCCCACACTTGTAGTTGTTCAATAGCTGCGGCACGGAAAGTGTCTGCTGCTACAATTAAAACTCTTTTACCTTGCATTTTTGAGCGGTGAGCTAATTTAGCGATAGTTGTTGTTTTACCTACGCCGTTTACACCAACAAAAAGTACAACTTCAGGCGGGTTAATTGCTTGAATGCGTTTTGGAACTGTGAATAATTTTTCAACTTCTTCTGCAAAAAGTGGTAATAATTCTGAAGGTGTTTCTATATTTTTAGCTAAAGCTGCTTTTTTTAGAATAGAAACAAGACTTTGCGCAGATTCATAGCCCATGTCTGAAATAATGAAAAGTTCTTCTAATTCATCCCAAAAAGCTGCATCAAGATTTGAATGTGAAGAGAAAAGTTGATTAATTCCTGAAAGTAAGTGTTCTCTTGTTTTTGTAAGTGAAGTGTTTAATTTTAGGATTAATCTGTTTCTTTCGTCTTCTTCATCTTCTAAGTCAAGAGCAAGTGAAAGTCTGTATTGTAATTCAGAGCGGAATTCATCTAAAAAGCGATATTCCATTCTATTGAGCCATGCATTAAAATCTTCAAGGAATGCTTCAATTTCTTTTTGCTCAATTTCTAAAGATTTCAAGAGGAAAGAAATTCTTGAATCAAGTAAATCACCTTTTTTCTCTACATTAGTTAATGCAATAGAGAGCCATGCTGAAAGTTTTTGCTCGCTTTTTCTTAAAGCTATAAGAAGTTCTTCTTCTTCCGAATTTTTTGCATTTTCAGCAGTTGCTTGTTCTTTAGCTGTGGTAGGTGTACTTTTAAGTTCTGATTTTTCTTGAACAGGTTCTTTTAATTCAGTTTCGATACTTCCTGATTCACTTTCTGGTGTAATTTCTTCATCAGCTTTTTCACTCGAATCAAAAACTTCTTCGCTGGAAGACTGAGTTTCATCTATATTAATGTTTGAAGATTCGCTTACTGTTTCATTATTTTTAGTTGGTTCACTTGATGAGAAAATATTTTTTATTTTTGAGAAAAATCCCATATGTTTATTCCTTGAAAATTATAAGTATTTAGAAAACAGAAAAAATGTAGTGTATAGTAGAGAATTTGTCAAATCAAGTTTTTATTTATGGCTAATTAATTTGAAAAATATTACTTTAGATTATTAGATAGTATATATAAAAAAATCAATATTTTTAGATAGTAATGACAAAGCAAGTTTTTGAAAGAGTCTTATTTTGCTTGACCTACACTTGTAATTCTTTTATAGATAAGAAAAAAATAAAATAAGGTTTTGTTATGAAAATTAGAAAAGCTTTAACAACGCTGTGTTTTCTTCTTGCTTTCTTTCAAGCTCAAGATGCAAAAGCAGTTGCTATTATTGATATTTTTGGTGCAGGACAAAAAATTGTAAATCTTGCAATTTCATCACCGCTTACAGGGCCAATGCAAGAAGCTCAATCACTCGGTAAAGAGCTTGAAAATGCTGTAAAAAACAATCTTTCTTATCTTCCATTTATGCGTCTTACACAAGATAATGCAATTTTAGGTGGTAAAGTTTTAGAGGGATGGCAAGCGCAAACAGTTGATTTTAAACGCTTTCAAATAGCTGGGGCTGACTTACTTATCACTCAATATTGGCCAAATGGCGATTCGAATGGTTCAACAGTTGAAATGCGTGTTTTTGAAACATATTCAGGTCAATTTATTTTTGGTAATTCTTATGCAAATATAAATAATGCAAATATAAATCAAGTAGCTGATCAATTTTGTTCTGAATTAATGGTTGCTCTTACAGGCAATGGTTCATTTTTTAAATCAACACTTGCTTTTGCTAAAGATTCAAGTGCGAAAAAGCGCGATATTTGGCTTGTAAAACCAAATGGTAATGAACTTAGAAGAATTACAAATTTAGAAGGTTCAGCAATGTCTCCAGCTTGGTCGCCAGACGGTAGATATGTTGTATTTAGCCATTTAAATGATGCAACTCACGGGCTTGGCGTATGGGATAGACTTTCAAATAATGTAAGTAGAATACGTTTTCCAGGAAATACTGTAATCGGGCCATCTTTTATGCCTGATAATAAAGTTGCTGTTGGTTTATCAACTTCAGGTAATCCTGATATTTTCTTACTCAACTATAAATTTGAACGTGAACGTGCTTTAGAAGAAACTGGCGCAATTAATGTTTCGCCAACATTTGATGCAACTGGCACAAAAATGGCTTTTACATCTAACCGTTTAGGTGGACCACAAATTTTCTTAAAGGACTTAACAAATGGTGTTGTTTCACGTGTAAGCATTAATGGTACATACAATACTGAACCTTCGCTTAGCCCAGATGGAACATTGGTTACCTATAGCCGTTTGACAAATTCAGGCCATAGAATTTTTGTGCAAGATCTTGTTACAGGTATTGAAAGACAAGTAACTTTTGGCCCAGGCAGTGATGAACAGCCTTCATTTGCCCCTGATAGTTATTTCATTGCTTTCACATCAACTCGTTCAGGGCAAAAGCAAATCTATCTTACAACACGTCATGGTGGCGATGCAAAGCGTATCCCAACTGGTAGTGGCGCTGTTTCTTTCCCTCGTTGGGGCGTAATTCCGCAATAATTGAATACAATATGTATTTATATTTTATAAACTAAGTTTACTTGAGCATAAATAATGAAAAATCAATATCCACACTTTTTAGCATCAGAAATTGAAAATACTTCACCTGATAATGCTTTATTCCATGTAATTCCAGTTGCTTTTGAATATTCTGTTTCATACGGGACAGGTACAAAAAATGGCCCATTAGCAATTTTAGAAGCTTCTGACCAGCTTGAACTTTATGACGCTTATACTGATTCAAAGCCAGCTTTACAAGGTATACATACTCAAGAAGCTATCACGCATGAAGAACCAATTCAAATGCTTGATGCTCTCACAAAAGCAACCAAAGTTGCGCTTGATGCAAATGCAATTCCAGTTGTGTTAGGTGGCGAACATTCCATTTCATACGGCGCATTACGTGCTTTAAAAGATAAATATGGAGATTTTGGCATTATTCATATTGATGCGCATGCAGACTTGCGTGAATCGTATGAAGGTTCAAAATGGAGCCATGCTTCTGCAATGGCACGAGCATTAGATTTAGATATTCCTTTAGTGCAATTTGGCACTCGAGCTTATTGCGAAGAGGAAAAAGAAGTTCGTATAAAGCATAGCCTTATAAATAATCCAGAAGTAAGTATTACCTATTATGATGGGCATCAATTTGCAAATAAAGCAAATTTTCCGCTTCCAATGGGTGTAACTAAAGAAACACTTATTCCCGCAAATTTCCCTAAAAAAGTGTATATCTCTTTTGATGTAGATGGGCTTGACCCATCAGTTATTCCACATACAGGCACCCCAGTTCCAGGTGGTTTAGAATTTTACCAATCTCTTGAATTATTGAAAATTTGCCTTGAAGAAAGAGAGCTTATTGGCTTTGATGTTGTTGAATTAGCACCAACAGAAAACTCGCAAGTTTCTGATTTTGCAACTGCTAACTTAGTGTATAAATTGATGGGACTCTATCAAAAATAAATATTTCAACTAATAAATTGAAAACTCCTTAGAAAGCATGAGCAAATCATCTTTTCTAAGGAGTTTTTTATTAGCTAATAAAAAAGTATTGATGAGGTTTAATTAAGCAGAGGTGAAAAAACTTTTCCTAAAGATTCATGCAAAACAAGATCAGCCTTTGAATCAAACGAAGTTTCATCCTTATTGATAAGCACTAACTTTTTCCCTCTATAGTAATTAATAAGCCCAGCAGCAGGGTAGACAATGAGGGAAGTTCCCCCAACAATAAGCATATCAGCATTCTCTATAGCTTCAACTGCCTTTTCGATAATTGTATCATCAAGCCTTTCTTCGTAAAGAACAACATCTGGTTTAATTGTGCCATTACATGAACATGTTGGTATTTCAGTTGATTGCTTTACTGATTCTAAACCATGCTTTTTATTACAATTCATACAAAAATTTCTTTTTATTGAACCATGCAATTCAAGCACATTTTCACTGCCTGCATCTTGATGCAAACCATCAATATTTTGTGTAACAACAGCTTTAAGTTTTTTATCTTTTTCAAGTTTTGCTAAAGCCTTATGCGTGGAGTTTGGCTTTGCAGAGTGTATAAGTTTGTCTCTATAAAATTCAAAAAAATCTTTAGGATTTGAATTAAAAAAAGAGCGTGAAATCATTGTTTCAGGTGGATATTTATATTTTTGATTGTATAAACCATCAACGCTTCTAAAATCGGGAATACCGCTTTCAGTTGAAACTCCAGCGCCTCCAAAGAAAACAATATTATCAGATTCTTTAAGCCATGAATAAAAAATATCAAGTGGTTCTTGCTCTGGGGTAATTTCTAATACAGCCATTTTACACTCTCCTTTTCTGCTTATTAAAATGCACTATTGCATTCTTTATTCGTTAATACGTATAAACTTTTCTAAAGGAAATAATGCTACTATAAACAACTTGCTTCAAAAATACAATCTTTATCACCACGCGCACGGCACATTCTTTCATTAACTGAGTAATATCTATTATAAAATTCAGAAAGAAGACCAGCTAAAAAACCTTCACTAAAGGCGCATTTAATATTGTTAAGATCTGATATATTCGCACAATCAAGATGCTCGGTAAGTATGAAAACATATTTACCTGTTGATGGATTATGTTCAACAATATCAAGAATACCAACTTTCTCATCTTTCATTTCTTTTTTGATTTGTGAGAAAAATTCATCAGTAGAAAGTGATAAGTCTTTATATTTACGAGCAAAGTTTACGCCAGCAATTCTGCCAGCTAACACATAAACATCACTCATTTCGCCTTCACCATAGGTTTGGATAAGAGCTTCTTTAATAGAATAATCAAACAATGAATGAATTGTAAGTGGAATTGAGTCGCCTAATTCTTTTCTACGTTCTAAAACTTTTGTAAGAACAATGTTATAGTCATGCTTATTTTCAGTAGGAATATTTTGAACTTTCGCTTTTTGATTTAGCTTAAATTCGCTTGAATGCATTGGTTTTGCATAGTAATAACCTTGCACATATTCGCACCCAATAGAACGTAAGAAATCAACATGTTCAACCTCTTCAACGCCCTCAGCAACAGTATGAATATTTAAAGCTTTCGCCATAGAAATAATACTTTCTAATACAGCTTTAGCTCTAGATTTATAACGGTTATTAGTAAAGAAAGATCTATCAATTTTAATAACGTCGACAGGTAAGTTTTTCAATAAACCAAGTGAAGAGTAGCCTGTTCCAAAATCATCCATAGAAAGAGTATAGCCAGAGTTATGTAAATCATTCAAAAGCTTTTCAAGCAATTCTTCATTGTCAAGCATTGTAGATTCGGTAAGTTCAATTTCCAAAAACTTTTTAGGTATATTATAGAAATTTGCGATATTATTAATTTCTTCAACTAAATTAGGGTTATTGAGGTGCAAGCGAGAGAAGTTGATGGAAATAGTAACTGGTTCAAAACCTTCTTTTATCCACTCTGAAATGATTTCACACGATTTTCTAAACATATAGAAGTCTAGTCTTGTAATAAAGCCATTCTTTTCAAATAAAGGAATAAATTCAGACGGATAAACCATATCAGAAGTAGAGTTTTCATTCCAACGCACTAAAGCTTCTGCACCAACTAAACTTTCATCACGCAAAGAATATTTTGGTTGAAGATACACAGCAAATTCATTATTTTCTAAAGCTGAATCCATTTTATCTTCAATTTCTCTTTGCCTGATTGCTTGTTTCTTTAATTCATCATCATAGTCATATAATGGTGAAATAGCAGAATTTATTTTAGCAAGAGCATGCGCATAGTTCACTTTTTCATAAATTTCTGAAATATCAACATCATCTTGGTTAAGAACATAACGACCAATAGCAAAGTTGAGTTTATAGCCAGCAACATTATATAGTTTATCTTTTAAAGGATAGTAATATTTTGAAAGAACGTCATCAATTTTTGATTCTTGAGAAACTGTAAGCAAGATATAGTTATCAGCAGAAATACGCGCTAAAATATCAGTTTTAGGATTGATAATTGTAAGAATGATATCCTTTACGGCACGTATAATTCTATCACCTTCATCAAAACCTTTTGTTTCATTGATAAGATTGAATTTATTAATATCAAACTTTAATATTGAATACTGTAAGGTTGTGTTCTCATAAATAATTTTTTGAGCATCAATTTTGAATTTATTGAAGTTTGGAAGACGTGTTAACTGGTCAATATAGGCAAGATCCCATGCTCTTCTTCTGCTTTGTGTTTGCAATAGTGAGAAAATAATAAGAATGACGCAGAATGTGAAACTTACTAAAATAAGTGCTGTAAAAAATTCAACTTGATAACGCTCAATAAAGAAGGAAAGATTACCATACTCTTCATGTTTTTTAAGTGTATGCGATAAGAAAAGTGAATCGTTATCTTGCATTGAAAAGTTTAGAATTGCTTTATTGATAATTGAAAATAGAATAGGATCAGATTGAGTAGACAAAGCTAAAGACATGTGTGAGTTTGTCAAGGTTGCTGTCACTAATATAAAGCCTAAATATTCAGGTACTTCAAGTAAATATGAAGCTGAGAAAATATCATCAATAGTAAATTGCGCATCATTGTTTTTAATAGCGTCGTAAGCTTCTCTTAAAGTGTCAACTAAGATAATAGTATTTTTAGGGTAATTTGTTTTGATATATTCTAAGCGTTCTGGGCGATTTCTTTCTAAAACAAAAACATCTTGTGCTACAATTTTCTTCTGTTTACCAATTATCACAAGAGGGCTTTCTAAAACTTCATCAGAAACCCTTATGTCATATTTAGAAATCAAAGGATTATTTTGATTAACTCCTAAAAACACATCCGCAGAACCAGCGTTGAGTAATTTCATTGCTTCTTCAATAGTATCAACTGATTGTAAAGTATATTTTAGGCCAGTTTGTTGTGAAATATTATCCCAAATTTTAATGTATACGCCATCAGCCCTATCATTTGCTACGTCATAATAGCTAAAAGGTGTTGAGTTGTTCAAATAAAGAACAACTAATTCATCAAGACTATTAACATACTCAACTTCTTTATCTTGAAATTTAAATGAGGAATTTGAAGAAGAAAAATATTTTGCATGCAAATTAGAAACAAAATTTTCATAACTTGCATAAAGTTCTGCTTGTGCTAAGCTAATTTTCTCAATAAGTTCGGGTTTACTTTTTGAAGTAATAAAATAGTAATCAATTGTTGCAAGTTCTGTCATTACGCGCTCTAGTGGAGTAATGAAAGAATTATTTTTTACAATTGCATCAAGTTCACTTCTATTGAGCGCTTCTTCAAGTGTTTGTATAGTTGGGTAAGAATAGGTAAAGAAAGAAGAATGTGTAGAACTAGCTAATTCATTAATTTTTTTATTATATTTTTCATGTTCTAGAAGACCAATTTTCATTCCACTATAGATTTGAAAATTATTTTCTATCAATGTTGGATTACTTTTTAATGCCACGAGTGATTGATAAGTATAACCAGTTGGCAAGCTAGAAAACAGAAAATCTTGCTCGAGTTCGGGCGATTTTATTGTTTGTCCAATTAAATCAAGTTTATCATCTTTGAGCAGTCTAAGTAGTTCTGGCTTACTACCATAGATAAAAATAAAGTTAAAATCGCCAACTTCTGCTAGATGTTCTAAATATTCATACCCAAAACCATAAGGTGCACCTGTTTCAGTTAAGCTATAATAAGCAGTAGAACGTGAAACACCTATACGAATATCTTCTTTCGCTTCAGCTTTTCCTATGAGAAAGCATAGAAATAGAAAGCTAGTGAAAATAATTAAAGGTATTTTTTTTACTTGATTTGAAAACATATTTTGCTCATATTTAGATTTATAATCTAGCTTGTATGCATATTTTTTATATGAAAAAAAGAGTTATAAACTTAGATAATTAAATTATGTTAATAATATAATGCAATTTTATCTTATAGTCAATCTTTTATGCGTTTATGCGAAGATTTAATAGAAGATTTCTCGTTACAAATTTCAATATTTTACTTATACTTAAATAATTTATAAAAGATTATCAGTTGACAAACAATAATAAATATTTAATTATCTTTTCAAGAAAAGAAATACGCTTTTGCCGTGCAAAGAAGGAATATTTATGCGTTACGAATTTACTGATGACCTCATTACTGGAAATGAAATTATTGATAATGATCATAGAACTTTACTAAAAGCAACGGACAACTTGATGTTAAATATTGCTAGAGGTAACGGAAAAGATACTGTTGATCAAGCTATTACCTTTCTTTTAGAATATGCAAAAGAACACTTTTTACGTGAAGAGGAACTACAAAGCATAAATAATTATCCTGCAGAAAGAGAACACAAAAAGTGGCATTTTTCATATATTTTAGCTTTAAAAGATTTACAAACAAAACTTTTATGTGAAGGCACAAGTGAAGAAGTTGTTGTTGAACTGACAAAAGCAATTGGTGAACTTGTTTCACATATAAAAACTTACGATAAAAAACTTTCCGAATTTCTACAAAAAAAGTAGATTTCATAAAATAAAAAAGGCAAGTATGAATTTAGAACTTCTACTTGCCTATTTTATTGAATTGTCAAAAGTTTTACTTAATAATGTTTGAGTAAAGCTTGAAGGCTTCTTCTGAATTATTACCGAGTTTCTTTGAAATATGTTCAAGGTTATCAACAGCATCACAGGCTCTTACATATTCAGGATTTAAATCCTTCTCACTTGCTTCTAGTGAATTTGCAAGAAACAATAATACACGCGGGTTTATAATGTTCGCACTTTCAGGCAATATAAAAATATTACTTTCTAGTTTTTCAATAATTTCTTGATTTAGTTTTTTTACACCTGACCCTAACAAAAATATAGGTATGGAATTATCAAAGCTATTTTCAAAAGTTAAAGCATCAAGAGGATCGATTAAATTTGTTGCTCCTTTTTGTTGCGGGTAAGAGTTTTCATCAACAATAAAATCAGCACAATGCACTAAATTTTTCTTAGCATGTGTAATCACACGAATTTGAGTGTTTTTTTTACAAAAGGCATTAAAAGATAAAGCATGAAGAAAATCAATGCTCACTTGTTTAGAATCAACAACACGAGAAAGAGCAGAGGATGTGCACAAAGTTAGGCGAATCCCCGTGAATGAACCAGCACCAGTAACGCAAGCAATGCGCGAAATATCTTCTAAGTTTCTTTCAAGTTTTTTGAAGATATCCTTAATATAAGGTGTTAATTTCTCAGTTCCATTTTGCGGGCAATCCCACTCTTGGTGTGCAAGAACTAAATTTTCATCATCACCGACAACAATTTGTAAAATACCTTCTGAGGCATTGAGAACGAGTGAGAGGTTTTTGTTGTTCATAAATGAATGCTACTTTTTATTTAATATATGTTAGATTTTTTGAATAAAGCTCGATACTACTTAGAGGGAAAATCGTTATTAAATCAATAAGTTCATTTTGAGCATATTGAAAATCAGTGTATGGTCCAGCACCAACAAGATAACCATCTTCCATAGGGAAAATATGCATATCAAATACTCCAATTTTATACAATTTATCAAGAGCAGCTTGCGCTTTCTCTAAGCTATTTACTTTCACGCATTCAACAAAATAACTTAAATTTGTATCAAGCGGAATGCCTTTATTATCACTAATTGAAACAGCATGCACATCAATAACACCTGATTTCATGCCATCTAAGCGAATCATAGCTGCTTCAGATAAGTCAATAATTCTATCACCTATGTATGGGCCTCTATCATTGACTTGCACAAGAACAGTTTCATTATTTGCAAGATTTGTTACATGCAAAACCTGCCCAAATTTCAGTGTTTTATGTGCTGCAGTTAAACCGAATTGGTTGTATCTTTGCCCATTTGCAGTAAGTCTTCCATGAAAGCCAGGGCCATACCATGAAGCTTCGCCTTTTGCATTAAAACTATCACCATAAAGCTCGTCAGATAAGTCAAGTGTATCAGCATAAAGAGAGGAGTGAGAAAAGAATGCCATAGATAAAGCTAAAGCAAAAACAAAAATAAATTTTTTCATAAACAAAAACCTTGTTTATTCAGAAACTTAGATTTTATAGTTCCCAAATAAGTGCCACCCATGTTTCAGATGGCTTAATTTCGTTTGTGGCTATGTTTTCAGGGCAAAGGTGAGGAATATCCTGTGCTTGAAGCATTTTAGCTTTGCCAAATTTTGCATAAGCTTCACAAACATCTTCTGCTTGAGAGGAAAGAATGCCGGAAAGCACAAGAAAGCCTTTTTCTTTCACTCTGTCCATAATATCATTTGCAAGCATTTTCAATGGGCCTGCGAGAATATTAGCAATTACAATATCATATTTTTCATTAGCAACTTCAATGCTGCCAACTTCTAAATCCATTCCACTTTCAACATTATTTAATGTAAGATTTTCTTTTGTATTTGCAATAGCAATTGGATCAATATCAGTGCAAAGTCCAGTCATTCCTAATTTATAAGTTGCTAAACCTAAAATACCTGTTCCACAACCTAAATCTAAAAATCTTTCACCAGCATTGATTTTGCCTGCTTCTGAAAGTTCGCTAATAGCATGGAGGCAAAGCGCAGTTGTTGCATGGTGGCCTGTTCCAAAAGCTGATTTTGGTTCAATATATAAAGGAATAAGATTTTTTGAAACTTCCATTTCTTTTTCCCAAGCAGGTAAAACAATAAATTTACCAGCTTCAACAGGTGTAAAGAATTGTTTCCAAGCTTCTGTCCAATCTTTATTTTCAATTTCTTCTTCTTTAAATTCGCAATAAGAAAATGTATTTTGCAACATAGATTTGATAGTTTCAAGCGTGTCTTTAAACTCACAATGCAAACGAATAAGCACTTTATTATCAGGAAGATTTTCTTCTTCCCAGCCATATTGTATATGTTCAAAAATTAAAGCTTGTGCAATTTCGCTGTCTTGTTCATTTAATGAAATATCTAATCTATAAAGTACAGTATTCATAATAGTCCTTAAAAAATAATTTGCTTGAAAAGTAGGGGAAGTGGAAAAAGTGAAGTTGATTTGCAAAAAAACAATATCAAGTTGCAATTCTATAGCTCAAATTTAATGAGAAAACAAGTTTTAATTTTAGCTCTAAAAAGTTAAAACTTAGTGAAAATTTGAACAATATAATATTTTAACATTTTAGGTGGTTAGCTATAAAGTTAGTTATATCTAACCATAAAAAAAGAAGAATATCTCTTGACGAATTTAGCATTATAGTGTAAGTAAAATTTGCTTATACTTTTATTAATTTTAAAATAGGAAATTCTATGGATACGCTAGATTTAACTAAAAGAGATACAGCATTTATCAAAGAAGTAGAAGAGGAAACTGGCGAATGCCTTTCAACTTGCTACCAATGTGGTAAATGTACGGCCGGGTGCCCTGCATCATTTTTGTATGATAATCAAGTAAGCCAAGTTATGCGCGCTGCGCAAGCAGGATTTAGAGAAGAAACATTAAAATCTAAATCGCTTTGGCTTTGCCTTTCATGCTCAACATGTACTGCAAGATGCCCTAACAATATAGATGTTGCTAAAGTTATGGATGTTTTACGCCATAAAGCACGTCGTGAAGGTTATGTAAACCACAGACCAGTTGAACAGTTCTGGAAAGCTTTCTTAGACACTGTAAAATACACTGGTCGTTCTTATGAATTAGGAACAATGGCTGATTATATGATGAGAACAGGCAGATTCTTTACTGATCTTGACATATCATTACCAGCTTTAATGAAAAATAAATTACCTTTCGTGCCTCACCTCATTCAAGGTAAATCAGAAGTAGGCAGAATTTTTGAACGCCACGCCCAAAAAGAGATTGAAAAAGGGGGTCATAACTAATGAGTATAGCATACTATCCCGGTTGCTCTGCTTTGGGAACAAGCAAGGACTATGAAGTTTCAACACAAGCTATTTGCAAACACTTAGGTGTTGTGATGAAAGAAGTTGAAGATTTTAGCTGTTGTGGTTCAACACCGGCTCATACAATGTCACACGAATTATCATCTGCTTTATCAGCACGTAACTTACGTTTAGCAGCTGATATGCAAGCTGATAAAGTGCTTACACCATGCCCATCATGTTTAGCAAACTTAAAAACAGCTAAATATCGTATGCAAGATGAAAAATTTAAAGAAGAAGTTGATTCTTTATTAGATACACCTTGTGGCGAATTACCTGAATCTTATTCAGTTTTACAATATCTTATTGAAGAAGTTGGATTAGATAAAATTAAAGAAAATGTAAAAAAACCTTTAAAAGGTTTAAAAGTTGCTTGCTATTATGGCTGTCTTCTTACACGCCCAGCGAAAATCATGGGCTTTGATAGAGAAGAACAACCAATGAGCATGGATAATATCTTAACTGCTTTAGGTGCTGAAGTTGTTGACTTCCCACTTAAAACTGAGTGCTGCGGCGCTGCGCAAGGTATTCCTGTAAATGCAATGACTTCTAATTTAGTTGCACGCATTTTACAAAGAGCTAAAGAATTTGATGCTGATATTATTGCAGTTGCATGTCCATTATGCCAAATGAACTTAGACCTTCGTCAATCACAAGCAGAAAAAACAAGTGGCTTGAATTTCAATATTCCTGCTATTTACTTTACACAACTCATGGGCTTTGCTTTTGGTTTACCAAATGAAGAACTTTTACTTGATAAACACATCATTAGCCCAAATTCTGCTTTAGCAAAAGTAACTGTTGCAAACGCACAAGCTGCAGCAAGTGAAAATAATGAAGGAGCTGCATAATGAAAATAGGTATCTTTGTATGTAAATGTGGTTCTAACATTGCTGCAACTGTTGACGTTGATAAAGTTGCAGAAGCTGCATTACAATTTCCTGATGTAGTTTATTCATCAGTAAATATGTATACATGTTCTGAACCTGGTCAGCAATCAATTATCGATGCTATCCACGAACACAAGCTTGATGCAGTTGTTGTTGCTTCATGCTCACCACGTATGCACGAAAACACATTCAGACGCACAGTTGATAAAGCTGGCTTAAACAAATACATGTTTGAAATGGCTAATATCCGTGAACACGTTTCATGGATTGGTAAAGACATGGAAGCAAACACTGGTAAAGCTATCGACTTAGTTAAAATTGCTTCTGAAAAAGTTCGTCATAACTCACCATTATTTAGTAAACAATTTGATGTTACTAAAAAAGTGTTAGTTATTGGTGCTGGTATTGCAGGTATTCAAGCTGCTTTAGACTGTGCTGATGCTGATGTTCCAGTTGTAGTTGTTGAAAAAGATGCTACAATCGGTGGTAAAATGGCTCGTCTTGATAAGACTTTCCCAACTATCGACTGTTCTTCATGCGTTCTTTCACCTAAAATGGTTGACGTATTACAACACGATCTTATCGATCTTCACGCTTTTTCAGAAATTGAAAAAATCGAAGGTTATGTTGGTAACTATACAGTAACTATCCGTAAAAAAGCTACTTATGTAGACTGGACAACTTGCACAGGTTGCGGCGAATGTTTAGCAAAATGCCCATCAAAAGATTTTGATGCTTTTAACGAAGGTCTTGGCAAACGTAAAGCAATTTCTATTGCATTCCCACAAGCTATTCCACAACGTGCTAAAATTAATGCTGGCGCTTGCCGCATGCTTCAATCAGGCAAATGTGGTGTTTGTGCAAAAGTTTGTAAATCAAACTCAATCAAATTTGATATGGAAGATGAACTCATTACCGTAAAAGTTGGCGCAATTATTGCTGCAACTGGTTTTGATTTATACGACTATACTCAACTTCCTGAATATGGCTATGGCCAAATTCCTGATGTTATTACTTCAATTCAGTATGAAAGACTTCTTTCAGCTTCAGGCCCAACTGGCGGTCATATTGTTCGTCCTTCTGATGGCATGGAACCTAAAAACGTTGTTTTCGTAAAATGCGTTGGTTCACGTGATAGAGCAATCAATCGTTCACTTTGTTCATCATTCTGTTGTATGTATACAGCTAAGCAAGCTATCTTAACAAAAGATCACATGCCTGAATCAAATTCGTATGTTTTCTATATGGATATTCGTGCTGGTGGTAAAGCTTATGATGAATTTACACGCCGTGCTATTGAAGAATATGATGTTCAATATGTTCGTGGTAGAGTTTCAGCTGTTCAACCAACAATCGATGAAAATGGCGTAACACGCTACATCGTTCGTGGTGCTGATAC